>CAZAKB010000352.1:0-1501 GCA_964485475.1 uncultured bacterium | reverse complement strand
CCCTCTTTAAAATCGCCTTTCCCGTAGACAACCGTATAGCCGATTTTGTCCAGAAGTGCTTCCATCTCCACTTTCAGGCTGATCAGCTTTTTTTGTGAATATTTACTCAGCATGGCCTATAAATGATCCGTAAATTTTTTACGTTCCAACATATCAACCAGATCCTTTACCCGCTCTGTATCGTTGCGGTTAACTATCAATGTGGAATTTTTTGACTGAATAATAATCAAATTTTTCACCCCAATGGTTGAAATCAGGTTTTTACGTGAATATATATATGAATTTTTCGTGTCAATCGAAACCACTTCGCCAATAATCACATTACCGTTTTTATCTTTCTTCTTGATCTCATAAACAGCATCCCAGCTGCCCACATCGCTCCAGTCAAAGGAGCCGCGCACAACATACACGTTTTTGGCTTTTTCCATTACACCGTAGTCAATCGAGTCACTGTGTATTGTCGCCCACTGCTTTTTCAATACACTCTGATATTTGGACGTGTCTATCGCCTCACCAATATTTTGCAAACTTTCATGCATCTCAGGTAAAAACAGTTTTATAGCGTTTAATATATTCTCGGCTTTCCAGATAAACATACCACTGTTCCATAAAAATTCACCACTATCCAAAAAGCGCTTAGCGGTTGCCGGGTTTGGCTTCTCGGCAAAGGTTTTTACTTTATAAATAGAATCTTTATACACTACGTCGTTTTTACTGTATTGAATGTAGCCGTATCCGGTCGCCGGTCGGGTCGGGATAATTCCAAATGTAATCAGGGCGACATGATCACGGGCAAGCTGGACACCATTATCAACGGCTTTTTTAAATGCCTTTGTATCCATGATCAGGTGGTCTGCCGGAAAAACTCCAATGACGGCATTGGGATCTTTTTGAATAATGGAGATCGCGGCAAGTCCGATGCAGGGTGCCGTATTTTTCCCGCTGGGTTCCGCAATCAGGTTTCGCTCCGGCAATTCCGGCAGTTCATAAAAAACCTGTTCCGCCAGATTCTGTCCGGCCACTACAAAAATTTTTCGTTCTTCGGTTACCTTCTTCATGCGCTCGTAGGTTAATCGAAGCATAGACTGGTCGGAAACGATATCGAGTAACTGTTTCGGACGATCTTTACGGCTTCGCGGCCAGAACCGTTTGCCAACTCCTCCCGCCATAATTACTGCATACATACGTTCACCTCGTTTCTATTAAATTGAAAGAGTTCCTTCAAAAACTTTACGCACCGGCCCTGAAAGCCAGAGCGTATCCGTTTGCTTGTCAATACTTAAATCACCGCCTCTGGCTTGCATTGTAATGGGGAACGGATCACCGGATACACGATTGATTGTCACTGCTGAGGCCGTAGATCCCGTTCCGCAGGCCAGAGTTTCATCTTCCACTCCCCGTTCATAGGTACGTATTTTCCAGCGGCTTTTACTCAGTTTTTCGATATAATTAATGTTAGCATTGTACTGCTTGCGCAATGCCGGCGATTCGGCATATATGT
>CAZAKB010000351.1:0-1512 GCA_964485475.1 uncultured bacterium | reverse complement strand
GGATGTTCATCAATCCAAAACGGGCGATTGCCTCCTCGAAATACAGATTTGAAACTCCAACATCAAGACCGCGCAACCAGCCTCTAAAATCCGGGCTGTTTAGGTGTCCCGTCGCTTCGAGATACCCCTCCAGGCGTCCCTGTAGATTACTAATACGCATGAAATCCGACAGGACATCAATACTGTCCGAAGTGAAATACGCCCTGGCATTGACACTATTGGAATCCAGGTTGCACAAACCTTCAATCTTGATATCGGTTTTTTCAAAATCAATATTTATTGTATCAACAATTGCAAGAACACCTTCGGATAATAGTAAGACACCATTGACCGAGTCGATCTGTAATGTGTCGATAATTAAATCCGCCAGTATAAAATCGGCCGACAGAGTATCAGGAGATGTTAATGGACCCTTGTATCTCAGTTCGATCTGTCCGTTTACTAATGTGTTTGACTGAAATACCTGCCATGAATGTAAGTTAATATTGCTAACATCAATGACAGCAATAGCACCATTGGTCATATCACCAGAAAGTGAGCTGAAAAATAACTGTTTTCCGGATTCAAAGGATAATTGGTCAAAATTAAATGCTCCATTTTGATAAACACCTGACAAGATTCCTTTTGATATCTTATTGTCGATTAATTGACCATTAAATGATGAATTTATTGATAACTTTTTCCCTAATAGCTCAAGATTGCCCTGCAAATTAAGAAAATCATTTGCTGCAAAAACGTTATTCAAACCGGGAAATCTTTCACTGAATAACACGTTTTTTACATTACAATTCAAATTTACATCAATCATTGAGTCTAAGATTACATAGCCGCAAAGATCTAATGTCGTTGACTGGTTTTTTAACGAAGCCCTCTGAATCAGCAGTGAATCGTGTAATAAAGTCAATTGAGTATTTTCAAATTCTAGATACTCATCTAAAGTTTTTAAATCCAGCTCACCTTTCTCGATAAATAACGACACTGAATCCGGTGATAATAAAATACGACTCTGTAAATGACTACAGGTTAAAATAGATTCTGTCGGTTTATCACTGTTAACAATATTAAGATCTGTCATCACAAATTTTTTTAAAGACGGTCGGCTTTTTGGGCCTGTCCTCAGTGGACCATGAAAATATTCGGAGAGCGAATCAATCGAAGCCGGATAACTGAACTGGACTCCCCGGGCACTTAACAGCTGAATTTCCTTTTTGTTAAACAGAAAATAAATCAGACCATAGCGGAAATTAATTTCTGAAACAGCAGCGATCTCATACCCCTTGGGCGTCAATATCCGGATATTATTAAATCTAAGATTGTTAAAAGGATTTCCAGTCAATTCTCCGATATCCAGTACCAGATCACTACGGGCAGACAACTGGTTCTTCAGCGCGCTTATCGCGGCATTCCTCCAGATACTCGAATGGAATGCGTAAAAAACGATCCCACTAATACCAAAGAAAAGTAGAATGAAAATCCAGATTGTTATTTTTGCTATCTTCTTCACATAAAACC
>CAZAKB010000350.1:0-1512 GCA_964485475.1 uncultured bacterium | reverse complement strand
GGATGTTCATCAATCCAAAACGGGCGATTGCCTCCTCGAAATACAGATTTGAAACACCCACATCAAGACCGCGCAACCAGCCTCTGAAATCCGGGCTGTTTAGGTGTCCCGTCGCTTCGAGATACCCCTCCAGGCGTCCCCGAAGATTACTAAGACGCATCAAATCTGACAGAACATTGATACTGTCAGACGTGAAATACGCTCTGGCGTTGACACTATTGGAATCAAGGTTACATGAACCTTCTATCCTGATATCGGTCTTTTCAAATTCGACATTAATAGTATCGATAATCTCAAGGACACCTTCGGATAAAAGAAATTTTCCTTTGACTGAATCGATCTGTAATGTGTCAATAATTAAATCCGCCATAACAACATCGGCTAACAAAGTATCTGGAGATGTTAGTGTACCCAGAGATTTCAGATCGAGTTGCCCATTAATTGAAGTGTTTGGCTGAAATGCCTGCCAGGAATGTAAATTAATATTGCTGAAATCAATAACGGCCTCAGCTCCATTTGCTACATTACCGGAAAATGAACCGGATATTATCTGTTTCCCGGATTCAAATGATATTTGATCAAAATTAAATGCACTGTTTCGATAAACACCGGACAATATTCCTTTCGAAATTTTATTGTCAATAAATTGACCATTAAATGATGATTTTATTGATAACTCAATCCGTGACAGGTCAAGATTGCCCTGTAAATTCAGAAAATCTTTCGCCGCAAAAATGTTGTTTATACCAGGAAATCTTTCACTGAATACCAAGTTTTTTACATTAAAATCCAGATTAATATTGATCGTTGAATCTAGGATTGCAGAACCGCAAAGATCTATCGTTGTTGACCGGTTCATTACCGAGCAATCCTGAATCATCAATGAATCCTGTAATAAAGTCATGTGTACATTTTCAAATTTCAATTGCTCATCCATTGAAATTAAATCCAGATTACCTTCTTCGATAACTAGTGATAATGAATCCGGCGAAAGTAAAATACGACCATGTAAACGGTCACTGGTCAACATAGATTCATCCGGTTTTTTACTGTTCATGATATTAAGATCAGCAAGCACAAAATTTTTAAATGACAGTCTGCGTTTTATACCATTCCCCCGTGAACCATGCAAATATCCGGAGAGTGAGTCAATCGATGCGGGATAACTGAATCGGACTCCTTGAATATTTAACAGTCGGATTTCCCCTCTGTTTAATAAAAAATAAACCGGGCCATAACGGAAATTAACTTCAGAAATAGCGACAATTTCATACCCTTGGGGCGTAAATATCCTGACATTGTTAAATCTAAGATTACCCAAGGGATTTCCACTTAATTCTCCAATATTCAGCACAAGATCACTACGCGCAGAGAGTTGATCCTTTATCATACTCACAACGGCATTCCTCCAAAAGCTGGAATGAAAAATATAAAAAGTGATTCCGCTTACACCGAAAAAAAGTAGAATGAAAATCCAGATTGTTATTTTTGCTATCTTCTTCACATAAAACC
>CAZAKB010000349.1:0-1525 GCA_964485475.1 uncultured bacterium | reverse complement strand
GATTCGGTTATGGTGTGGTCGGAAATATTTACAATTACGCGGATGGCGGTTATGCCCCTTATTACTGGACTGTGCAACCGCAGATATTTTTCACAACAGGGGGAAAACAGGAGCACTGGCTCTGGTTTGACAGCCCGTACATTCTTGGCAAAGGAATTCGGCTGACCGCTGAATTAAAAATGCTGAAACAGCTCTACAATCCGTATTATGGAATTGGTAATGAATCTATATTTGACGAACTCGTCATAAAAGCAGATGATGATGATGTTCCTGAAGATCCAGCGATTTTTCTGGATAAACATTATTATACCTATTATCGTGAGCGTTTGTCATTGAAAGCGGATTTCAAAAAGGCCCTGTCAATTCATGAAAATGGCCGACCGAAATTATCCGTTTTGTTTGGATTTGGTATCCAAAGTACAACCAATGAGTTAAACGGTGATACATCAAAATTAGCAGAAGACATTACTGCTGGCCTTGTTTCACCAGATGAAATTGATGGCGGCTTGACCAACTATATAAAATTGGGTGTTGTTCACGATACTCGTGATAATGAACCAGCTCCGAATAGCGGTCATTGGACAGATTTTGTGGTTGAACTCTACCCGAAACTTCTAGGAAGTGACTATCAGTACAGCCGTCTGACATTGACAGACCGGCGTTATTTTTCAATCACCAAGAAATTGGTTTATGCCCAACGTCTTCTGTTTGAGAAGAACTTCGGCGATATACCGTTTTACGAAATGTCCTTTTACGGAAGTTCCTTTAAGGTTGATGAAGGTCTTGGCGGTTCAAAAAGTCTGCGCGGAGTTTTGAAAAACCGTTATCTTGGTCCCACGAAAATGTTCGCGAACCTTGAAATTCGTTACAAATTTTTGGAATTCAGCGCAGCCGGACAGGATTTTTATCTGGCAACGAATGAATTTCTAGATCTTGGTAAGGTTTGGGGCGAGGATGATGGAAGCGACTTTTCCAATATTCATATCAGTTATGGTGCTGGTTTACATATTGGCTGGAATGAAAATTTCATTATCGCTGTCGACGGTGGAACATCCGATGAAACCGGTCTGCAGTTGTATATCGGGCTTGGTTATCTATTCTAATTCATTAGTTGCCAAAGAATAAATTACGATTTTCAAAAAATCAATTGCTCACTCTTTTACAGGAGGCGGTATGTCATTAATAAAAAATAAGGCTGTGTATGGCTGGACCATGTACGATTGGGCCAACTCGGCTTTTGCAACGACAGTCATGGCAGGATTTTTCCCAGTATTCTTCAAATCTTTCTGGAGTGCCGGGGTCGATGTCAATCAGAGTACAGCATTATTGGGAATGGCAAACTCGATTGCATCACTTGTTGTTGCATTACTGGCTCCGATTTTGGGTGCAATCGCTGATCAGAGTTCCGGCAAGAAAAAATTCCTGATCTTTTTTGCCTATATGGGTGTGTTGATGACCGGCTGCTTGTACATGGTCCAATTTGGACAGTGGCTTCTGGCAGTAATTCTATATGTTCTGGGTACAG
>CAZAKB010000348.1:0-1525 GCA_964485475.1 uncultured bacterium | reverse complement strand
CCGATAACCAGAACAACCACTAAATATAGAATCAGCCCGATCAGAATTGGATTCATATAAAATACCCGTCATGATTAAACCGTCGATAAAATATAAAATAAAAGATCCCCGGATACAAGCCGGGAACCTTTTTCGCATGGAAGGAGTCACACCTTACTTGAGGAGTTTATCTAAATTTGCAAGAATAACCGCCAAGATACCAAATCCAACCGTACCATACCAGGCCGGTGTTCGTTTTTCGCCAAAAGCGGCAACTGAAGCGATCACACCAACAAGAATGCTGATCATTCCGTTAATCGTAAAAATAAATGCAGCCGGTAATGCGGCCGCAAATCCGAGCAATAACATTCCTACAATAGAGCCAATCGCTGCAACCGACCCAAATTTGAGTAAATCACCGATACTGTCTGGTTTTGCTTTTTGAATCAACACAAGAGCAAGGCATGTGATTGCCATACTCAGGTACATTAGAAAATAGATCGAAGACCGATATTCCATTAAATATGTCGTATTAATTCCTGTAGCAATTGTCCTGGTACCAAGATCCTTAAGGATCACGAATGCCATGCTGTTTCCCAGAAGCACTATCAGCAAGGCACCAGCATAAATTAATTTATCATTTGTCGAACGCGCTGGATCAGTGTCGTCGTTTTTAGGCTCATTGCCTAAATTTGATGCAAATCCGACACATAAAACGCCCGCCACCAGGGCAGCGATCTGAAACGGTAATATTGTTTCTGAAAATATAATGGATGAATAGACAACGACTATTAAAAACGTCAGGTTCATGGCACACCATAACGGTGATAATGGACCTTTTGAGAGGCTGACCTTTGTAAAGTGCATGGATGCCAGGTTTCCGAGGGATGAGATAATCGGTAGCAGAAGAGCCAGTAATGGCAAATGGAAAAATTGATGCCAGTGCACCTGGACTCCAAAAAATATTGCTCCGGCAATCCCCATGCACATGGATATATGAATCGGGATCACATTCCGGTTTTGCCCCATCCGAAACATGATACCAATCAATCCAAACCCGATTCCGGAAATTACCGTTAATAAAACCGCTCCAAGCATCTTGCCTCCCTTAACTTAAGTTAATCATCAGTCAGCGACAGTGCGTTATCAATCCAAAATCTGTTAATCTGATCCTTCAATACCCGCTTTTCATCCATTGATGCAAAGGATGATTCAACAGTATTGATCTGAACATGCCTGATTTCCGGCAGTGTCAATTTCATATGCTGATATAGTATCGAATACTCATTTGCAAGGGTTGAACCAAACATGGTTGGATCATCGGAATTTACGGTCACTAATAATCCTTTATGAAACAATTCTGAGAACGGATGGCTATCGAAATCAGGGTAAACCCCGGTTTTAATATTGCTGACGATGCATACCTCTAGCGGAATCTGTTCTATCCGGAGATATTCCATAAGTTCAGGGTCCTCAACAGCACGTACTCCGTGACCAATTCGTTCTGTTTCTAGGTCTTTTATAGCAGACCAGACTGATTCAGGGC
>CAZAKB010000347.1:0-1550 GCA_964485475.1 uncultured bacterium | reverse complement strand
TCAGGTGTGACATAGCCCCTGCCCTCAATGAATGCCTTGGCTTTTCCGGCCATTGTTAAAAATATCGAAGCCCTTGGAGATGCTCCGATATGAATCAGATCCTTTAAATCAGATAAATTATAGGCTTCCGGTTCACGAGTGGCGAATACAATATCCACAATATATTTATGGATTTTTTCATCGATATAGATCTCATCGACCACTTTTCGCGCCCGGATAATATCATCAGGATTTATCAATTGCTGAACTTCAATATAAGTGTCGGAATGGGCCATGCGCTTGATAATTTCCAGTTCTTCTTCCTTGTTCGGATAATTCAGAACAACCTTCAGCATGAACCGGTCCACCTGGGCTTCCGGTAACGGATAAGTACCTTCCTGCTCAATAGGATTCTGAGTTGCCAGCACCAGAAATGGATCATCCAATTTATGGGTTTTATCACCGATACTAACCTGCCGTTCCTGCATGGATTCCAATAATGCCGACTGAACTTTGGCCGGTGACCGGTTAATTTCATCAGCCAGAATAATATTGCTGAAAATCGGCCCCTTTTTGGTCTCAAAACTACCTTTCTGCTGGTTATAAATCATTGTTCCGATCAGATCGGCCGGCAGCAAATCCGGCGTGAACTGAATTCTCCGAAAGGATGTATTGATAATTTTGGCCAGTGTACTAACCGTCAGTGATTTTGCCAGACCGGGTACGCCTTCAAGAAGTATATGTCCGTTGCATAACAATCCGATTAACAGACGCTCCACCATCAGGTTCTGGCCGACAATCACTTTAGCCATTTCCTGTTTTAACGTCTGAATGAAAGTACTCTCTGTTTGTATTTTTTTATTTAACTCCGAAAGATTGAAACTCATTCTCCCACCTCAGATAATTTACTGTCCTTTGGTAATTGTTTGCAGTTGCGGTATTTCATCCAGTGATTTTCCCAGATTTTCGATTTCCCATTGAGCCGACTGAACCAGCATATGCTCAGGATAGAGCTCGATAAATTTTTCATAACTGGCTTTCGCCTGGTCATAATCATTCAAATCGTTGGCATAAATATAACCGATCATAAAACTGGCATTTGGTGTTTTCGGGTCTGTTGAATATTTCTCAAGAATTTGATTATAGGATTCAATGGATTTGGGAAAATCTTTCAGGTTGTTTTTGTAAATCTCGGCCACGGAAAAAAGCGCCCGAATGGCCAGCGTATCCTGTGGAAAACGCTTTACAAGCTTCTGATAGTAAGCGATAGACTCCTCATATTTTTTGTTATTAAAGGATTCTCTGCCCAAATCCCAATAGCCCTCAGCTGTCTTGACCGAATCCCTCGAACAATTAACAAACATCATCATCAGTAATACCAGAACAGCAGTTGTTAATTTTTTTCCCATCATTGTAACCTCCTTTAGCATTCCAAAAAATGACTTTTCAATCGTCGCATAATATATTCAATTTTGTCGTCCATACAAAGCAGAAATCCAAACTCAAATTATACAATTACATTGGTTCAATGTTCCCCTCAATCAACTTTTTAAAAACCGAATTGTTCCATC
>CAZAKB010000346.1:0-1555 GCA_964485475.1 uncultured bacterium | reverse complement strand
CCGAATCCGTCGGTTAAAGTATTGTTTGACAAAATCAGTTATATCGGTATCGTCCTGGTTGCTCCTGGATGGTTGTGGTTTTCCTTTCAATATTCCGGGGAAAAGAAATGGATGTCACCCATACGTATCATGATGGTTTTGATTGTACCGTTGATTACGTTGCTGCTGGCGTGGACAAATGAGTTTCACTGGCTCATCTGGCGGGATTATGACTTTTATCAGGCCGGAGATATTCTGCTTCAGTATGTTCACTACGGGCCGGCGTTTTGGGTGTTGATATCTTACACGTATTTTTTATTATTAATTGGCTCTTTAATAATCGTTAGCACTGTATTACAATCATCGTCTTTTTATCGTCGGCAAGCCTTCTTTTTGCTGGCCGGAGTTCTGCTGCCGTGGCTGGGAAATGCCGCATATGTTTTTAAGTTAGTTAATATTCCTGGGTTGGATTTCACACCTTTTTTAATGGGATTATCGGGGATTTTAGTGGGGGTAGGATTGTATTTTTTTCGATTACTGAGCATCGTACCAATTGCCCGCAAAGCCCTGATCGAAGGAACAGAAGAAGCTTTGTTAATCCTGGATGGGAACAATCGGATTGTTGACCTGAACCCGGCCTGCCGGAAAATACTGAACATCCAGAGGGAAAATGTTATTGGTGAACTCATTACCAAGGCCTGGAGCGGGAATGTGACCCTGCTGGAACGGTATATTGATGTGATGAAACTACATACAGAAATACAGATTGAAAATTCCGGAGACACGCTGTTTTATAATTTACAGATACAACCTTTGTATAAGGACAATAGTGTTTTTCTGGGCCGTTTGATAACACTGCGGGATATTACGGAACTGCGAAAAATACAGATCGAGAAAAACCGGATTCAAAAACTCGAATCCATTGAATTAATGGCCGGTGGAATAGCTCATGATTTTAACAATCACCTGTCTATTATTGATGGGAATTTAAAACTTCTTGAAATGGCCAATACCAACGGAAAAGATATTTCGAAGTATATCAGCAAAATCTACGGTGCTTCCCAAAAAGCCAGTGCAATGACAAAGCAATTACTGACATTTACAAAAGGATTTGAGCCGCATAAGGAGATCATCGAGATTCCGGGATTTCTGAATGAACTGGCGGATTTGTTGCTTAGCACCAGCAATGTGAAGTATACTGTCGATACACCGGAAGACCTCTGGGCAATAAATGCCGACAGACATCTATTGGGCCAGGTATTCAGTAATCTGATCATTAATGCTGATCAGGCTATGCCCGGCGGTGGTGTGATCGAACTTCAATGCGGTAATATTGAATCCAATCAGGGACTTCCCGATATTTTAAATCCTGAACATCGATATATCATGATCAGGATCAAAGATCAGGGAGTTGGTATCCATCGGGCCCAGATGACGAAAATATTTGATCCCTATTTTACCACTAAACAAAAGGGCAGTGGTTTGGGTCTGGCAATCAGTTTTGCGATTATCCAAAAACATGATGGATATATATCGGTGGAATCCACAATTGGATTGGGCACGGTTTTTACCGTGT
>CAZAKB010000345.1:0-1583 GCA_964485475.1 uncultured bacterium | reverse complement strand
TTGCTGCCTGGGTTAACCAAAGTTTCGGAGAAATACCTTCTTATGAAAAATATCAGTTCTCCGGCGATATTTTTGAGCCTGTTACATCATTATCGGCACTGGAGATCGGGACGGTTATTCACCAGGCTTTCAGCTGGTGGGACTTCCTGAATGTTCAAGCGTTGTGCGACCACACCGGACAATTAATAAAACCCTATTCTCTCGACTTGGAAGAAGAGCAAAAAATGCTGGATCTGTTCAATCAATGGGGACAAAAATTTATACAACCGGAAAACGCGCTTTCAAGGTATATCGAAGAATCAGATACAGTTTTCCGGGAAATTGATATTAACGCCTGGCTTTTTGACACCCTGATAGAAGGGAAAATTGATCTATTATTGAAAACTAAAAACAATCAATATATCATTGTGGATTTCAAATCCGATCATATTAGGGGTTATCCCGATAATGCGACAATGACGAAATACAATGCCCAGCTGGATCTCTATGCCCTGATGCTGAATCGCTGGTCGAAACTTGATGTGATTAAAACCTGTCTGTATTTTATCCGGAACGGTTTACTGATCGAGCAGGAAATGACTTCGGATATCGTTCGAAAAACGGAATCTCAGTTAAAGGATTTTATTCAATCCTGAAAATCAGCGGAAATTTATTCAAGATATTAATCGATTAATTTTTCATTATGGGCAACGGCATAGGTGCAGACCATATCGCCGGTGACGTTATTGGCGGTTTCGAACATATCGAGAATTGGATTGATGCCCATGGCCAGGGCGACGATAACAGCGGTCTGAGTGCTGTCCAGGCCCATTGTCTGCAGAATAATGAACAACAACATAATACTGCCGCCGGGAACACCGCCGGCGCCAATCGATGCCAGTACGGTTGTAATTACCAGTACAATTAATCCTGTTAAAGTCAGCGGGATGTGAAACATATTGGCTGCCAGAACCGCAAACATCGGCAGGTGAACGCAGACGCCGTCCATATTGATCGTTGCACCGAGAGGCAATGAGAAACTGGCCAGTTCGCTGTGGACTTTCAATTTTTCCTGAACTGTATGTAACGACACCGGCAGAGTAGCCGCGCTGCTGCGGGTAATAAATGCGGTAATGATCGCTTCGTCCATATCGCGCAGAATGGAATAAGGATTCCGCCGGGTAACAACAAACAAAAGGATCGGGTAAACGATAAACATCATGGCAAGAATACCGATCACGACACCGATTGTAACGCTGATATAAGGCCCGGCGATATTGGGGCCGTACAATCCGAAATTTGTGATTGACAGGGCCAAAACACCGATGGGTGAATATTCCAGGATCCATTCCACGATTTTAAAAATTACATCCCGGGCTGTTTCAATGAACAGGATCAATTGCTTGAGAATATGGTTTTCCGCATTATCCGAGGATTCCAGGATAATACGAATAGCCAGCCCGAATAAAATAGAAAACGTGATAATTGCTAGGAAATTATTAGTTGCCAGGGCTTCGAAGGGATTTTGAAACATGTTCAGAAGAATCGCCACAAAACCGCCCTGGATCGGGGCAGAACTGGCGATCTGATCAGGTTGGGTTCCA
>CAZAKB010000344.1:0-1604 GCA_964485475.1 uncultured bacterium | reverse complement strand
ATTATAATAACCTGTTCCTGTTACAATATCGATTTGTGAAATTAAGTTAATTCGTTGATCCTTAAAAACCATATAAGTAGATAATAAACAGTTTATTATGTCTATATTTCTCTTTGATAAATTGCATGGTTTAGCTATCTTTCTAAAGAAAACTATGCGAAATAGATGGAGAAACATGAAGGGTAAAAGTCGCAATCAGGATCAGTTCAATCTTTTACAGGCCAACCTCAGAGACATGCTCAATCCCAACGAACCAGTGTATCAGCTGACAGACAGCATGGATTGGGAATATTTTGAGCGAGAATTTTCTGATTATTACATTGATTTTGGACGGCCTGCCAAACCGATTCGCTTAATGGTTTCTCTGTTAATATTGAAACAGATTTACTCGATTAGTGATGACGAGGTAGTTGAGACCTGGACCCAAAATCCCTATTGGCAGTATTTTTCGGGGATGGATGTGTTTCAATGGAAATTACCCTGTGTATCCAGCGATCTGACCCATTTTCGGAATCGGATTGGTTCGGAAGGTGCCGAGAAGATTTTCAAGAATTCGATTGATATTCATGGAAAGAGTGCCCGCGAGAATGAAGTTGTCATAGACAGTACCGTTATGGAGAAGAATATCACTTTTCCGACGGATGTGAAGTTATACCGGAAAATCATTGAACGGTGTCGGAAGATTGCGGAGGCTGAATCCATTCCACTTCGTCAGAGTTATCGTCGTGTTGAGAAAAAGTTATTGCTGGCTCAGCGATTTCGTCATCATCCTAAAAATCGGAAGAAAGCCCGGTCTGCCGAGCGTAAGTTAAAGACCATTGCCGGTCGTTTATTGCGTGAGATAGAGCGTAAATTGATGGAGCAATCCAACAGTGAGTATACCTCATTTCTTGGACGAGCCTCACGGGTTTTATCACAGCAACGTGGTGACAAACAGAAGATCTATGCATTGCATGAACCCGATGTGTATTGTATCAGCAAAGGCAAAGACCATAAGAGATATGAATTTGGGACAAAGGCTTCGCTTGTACTGACAAAACGCATCGGTATCATAGTTGGTGCATTGAACATCCATAATCAATTCGATGGTCACTCTCTTCCTGTAGTATTGGCCCAAACTGAAAGATTGACCAAACGCCGCCCCAAAGTGGCGATTGTCGATCGTGGTTACCGTGGTGAAAAGCAGGTTGGTACGACCGAAATTGCGATACCCAGGGTTCCTGGTAAAAGAAGTACGAATTATGAGAAACAGAAGGCCAGACAGCGCTTCCGGCGGCGAGCCGGGATCGAACCGATTATCGGTCATCTGAAATCAGATCACAGAATGTTGAGGAATTATTTAAAGGGATCAATCGGTGATGATATCAATATTTTACTCGCTGCTGCGGCATTCAACTATAAAAAGAGGCTCAGGCAACTGAAGTCTATTTTTGTCTCCTTTGGATTGAAGATTAATTACGGCTTGAAATGGCTAATTGACCGCCTGAATATTCATAAAACCGATTTGGCTATCCAAAATTAAAGCGTTTTTGACTTGTTAAGGATCGACTAATTCGTGGATAAAAAATGACCGTTCGAAAACCCGCCTGGCTCAAAGTAAAATA
>CAZAKB010000343.1:0-1605 GCA_964485475.1 uncultured bacterium | reverse complement strand
TGATTATCGAGACCGGGCGAACTCATCAAATCCGGGTGCATATGTTGTCAATCGGACACCCGGTTGTCGGTGATAAAATCTATGGCGGTGGCAAGCGGTCGTTCAGTTCCTTTGGGAAGAAATATTCTGACCTGGGCAAAATAGTCATATCCAGGGCAGAGCGGCAAATGCTTCATGCGTATTGTATTCGGTTCACGCACCCGTTTTTCAATAAAGAGATTGAGATTGTGGCTCCTTTGGCAAAGGATTTTGTGAAAATTACCGAACTATTACAGAAACCGATGGTTTAAAATACAGTGGATGATTTAATTCGACAGTTTATCAACTATCTGAAACAGGAGCGCGGATATTCCGTACATACAATTGAAGCCTACGATCGGGATCTGCACCAATTCGCTGCTTTCTATTCTGAATATACAAATGTCGTTCCGATGGATGTTCGCACGGTAAATAAGCTGGGCGTACGCCATTACTTGGGAATGTTGTCAGAGTCAGGGCTGGCGATGACATCCATTACCCGCAAACTGGCCTCCCTGAAAGCGTTTTTTAAATTTCATGTTCGGCAGGGAACGATTACCGCCAATCCGGTTGCTTTGGTAAAATCGCCTAAGACAACGAAAAAACTACCCATCGTTTTATCGGAAGAGCAGATTGCCCAGCTAATCAGTGAAATTTCTGATAATGACTTTGTACCCGTGCGTAACAAGGCAATTCTGGAACTGTTTTACAGTACCGGTATCCGCTTGGGTGAATTGATCGGATTGAATTATGGTGATATCAATTTTAATCGGATGACTCTTCGGGTATTCGGAAAAGGCGCCAAGGAACGTATAGTTCCCTTTGGAAAGAAAGCGGAACAGGCGGTTCAGCGCTATTTGCACAAACGCCGACAGGATTTCGGCCGGGTCAATCTGGAGGGCGCTCTGTTTATCAGCAGCCGAAACCAGCGAATATCACGGCCGACAGTACAAAAAATGGTTACCCGGTTGCTTCAGACGATTTCCGGCCAAAAACACCTCAGCCCTCACGTTTTGCGGCATTCGTTTGCTTCCCATCTGCTGGATCGGGGGGCCGATCTGAACGCGGTGAAAGACCTGCTGGGACACAATAGTTTATCGACTACGCAATTATATACACATATCCGAATTGAAAAAATGAAAGAGGTTTACAAACAGGCACATCCCCACGGGGGTTAACATTATCATAAGGAGTTTTGTATGAACATTGAAATCACTTCGAGACATTATGATGCCAGTCCTAAAGTCAGAGAGTATGTCAACGATGAAATGCAAAAGTTGGGAATATTTGATCATTTGGTTACATCCTGTAAAGTGATTCTGGAAAAATCAAAAGAGGGTGATAAGGCTGAAATATCCGTTCATGTTTCCGGCAAAGACCTTGTTTGTTCGGAGTTCAGTGATGATATTATTAAATCGATTGATCGGGCCATTGATAATATAGAACGGCAGCTGAAAAAATTTAAAGAAAAGAGGTATTCTCACTAATGCAAGAACCACTGACAGTTGGGAAATTGTTTAAAAACAACCGTAAGGTTTTTAAACTGAAACGTTTTACTGAAACCGTTGGCTTTGATCGGGTCGTGAC
>CAZAKB010000342.1:0-1605 GCA_964485475.1 uncultured bacterium | reverse complement strand
TTCAGGTAAAATATTCTGAACAAGTTGATTCCACTGCGGCAGTAAATGTCGCCAATTACTCCATTGATAGCGGTATCGGTAGTCCGGTCAGCGCTGGTATAATCTGTATGCACGTTGTCACATTGAAACTGGGTGCCGGACAATTACTGGCTCCGAATACCGATTATATGATAACTGTTAGCAACATTCCTGATTTAATTGGAAATGTTATTGAACCTAACACATCGGTACTAGTAAAGAATATCGTACCCGGTGATCTACCAATCGATATCGTCAGTAGTGATTTTGAAACCACCGCAGGCGGCTGGTGGGCACCTGCAGGTTCAGGTTCAACGCTAAGAATATTGACAACTTCTTCTTTTGAATTATCAAGTGATGACGCTTATGATGGAACTAAGTCCAAAAAACTGACCATACTTGAAGATTCTGCAAAAGATGGAGGTTGGTTTATTAGAGAATATAATCCTGATAAACCGGATGTTGCTGTTGATTCCAAGCTTTTCATGTATGTGAAATCCTCTGATCCTAATATACAGATCAGGTTTTCATTCTACGATGATGGTACTGGCGGTGATGGAGATTTATTAGCAAGTCCGTGGATTGATGTTACCGCTCATGCTGATGACTGGCAGGTAGTCGGAGTTGACCTTGCCACAACACCATTGGTAAAGTGGGCAGGTGGCGGCGATGGAGCTCTCAGCTCAACGAACACTGTCTCTCTTGGAAGTATTCAGTTACAATGCCCGAATGATGTTGATGCCGTTCTCTATTTTGACAAACTGACCGAAAGACCGAATATTGCACCTGTTGAAGTGACTTTTGATGTCAGCATGGCTGTTCAGTCAATATTGGGGAACTTTACTATCGGCAGTGATTTTGTCGATGTAGCCGGCTCATTCAACAATTGGGGTGGTAACGCAATGGTGCTGGATGATTCCGATGGCGATTCTGTGTATACCTTTACCGTGCTTGATTTGTATCCTGGAGAAAGTCTTGAGTACAAATTCCGTATTAACGGTAGCTGGGATACATCTGAATTTCCTAGTGGTGGCCCGAATCGCACATTTGTAGTTCCCGATACTAACTGTGTTGTTTACCATTGGTACAACGATGAAGATCGTTCGGTCATTGTCGGTATTACTGACATGAATGCCTTGCCTAAGGTTTTCGCGCTGCACCAGAACTATCCGAACCCGTTCAATCCGATTACCACGATTAAGTATGATCTGCCGAAAGAGGCCCATGTCAAGATCATGATCTTTGATGTAATGGGTCGTGAAGTCCGAACGCTGGTCAATAACAGACAGCAGGCCGGTTACCAGGCAATTCAGTGGAATGCCCAGGATAACAGTGGCAGAAACGTCAGCTCCGGTTATTACATGTACGTAATGCAGGCTGACAAATTCCACAAAACACAAAAGATGATTTTGCTGAAATAGCAAAACAAACCTGATACAAAAAAAGGCTGTCTTCGGACAGCCTTTTTTTTATCCGTAGGGCATTGATTGATGATGCTATCTCTCCCATTACATCCAAACAAAACACAAATCATTTTTTAAATTGAATGATATAATGTCATACTCAAATGGCCTGTCGCAGTCATTC
>CAZAKB010000341.1:0-1613 GCA_964485475.1 uncultured bacterium | reverse complement strand
TATAATCCAGTAATCCGCCGGCATCGATGATCTCCCGGGCAAATTCCGGGATCGCTAAAAATTCATACTGCTCATTTTTTGTCAGATTCTTTACAATCCCCTTCTCAACATCGATTTCCAAAGTGTCGCCGGTATCGACCTTTTGACTGATTCCCTTGCATTCAATGGCAATAAAACCGTTATTGATGCAGTTTCGGTAAAATATCCGGGCAAAGGTATCGGCGATTACTGCCCGGACGCCAGCCCCACGCAAGGCCCAGACGGCATGTTCACGGGAACTGCCGCAACCGAAATCCTCTCCGGCAACAATCATGTCGCCCATTTTTACCCGCTTAATAAAATCAGTATCAATGTCTTCCATGGCATGTTCTGCCAGGTCAGCCTCCTTGTCCATATTAAGATAACGGGCCGGGATGATCTCGTCGGTATTGATATGATCGCGTTTATAGCAATGCGCTTTTCCTGTCATGGTTTCTCCTGTAAATATTTCCGTGGATCGGCGATTTTCCCCTCGATAGCCGAAGCGGCAACAGTCGCCGGGCTGCCGAGATAGACTTCTGACTTCGGGCTGCCCATACGCCCGACAAAATTGCGGTTCGTAGAGCTGATGCAGCGTTCGCCGGCTGCCAGGATACCCATGTGACCGCCGAGACAGGCGCCGCAGGTTGGAGCCGAAACAGTCGCTTCGGCATCCATAAATATATCCAGCAAACCCTCTTTATTTGCTTGTTTCCAAATGTCTGTGGTGGCCGGTACAACAATCATCCGGGTATTCCGGGCGACTTTTTTGTCTTTCAGAATTTCAGCCGCTACCCGCAAATCCTCAATTCTTCCGTTGGTACAGCTGCCCAGGTAGGCCTGATCCACCGGAACATCACCGATCTGTGATACCGGCTTGCTGTTACTCGGCAAATGGGGAAAGGCAACCAGTGGTTCCAGATTCGATACGTCAATGTCAAACACCTGGCTATATTCTGCGTCAGGATCGCTAGTAAAAACTTTAAAAGTCTCATTTGTCCGTGCCTTGACATAATCGATCGTTTTCCGGTCAGGATTAATAATGCCCGATTTTCCACCGGCTTCGATGGCCATGTTACAGATTGTCATCCTGGCTTCAACGGACAAATCATCTATTAATTCGCCGGTAAACTCCATGGTTTTGTAGAGCGCACCATCCACACCGATCCGTCGGATAATTTCCAGGATCACATCCTTGGAATAGACACCTTTACCGAGTTTTCCATTCAAACGAAACAGGATACTCTCCGGCACTTTGAACCAGAGTTCGCCGGTAGCCAGTGTGGCTGCAAGATCGGTACTCCCTACACCGGTTGAAAATGCTCCCAACGCGCCATGAGTTGATGTGTGGCTATCACCACAGATTATCGTTGTTCCGGGACGTACATGTCCCTGTTCCGGCAGAAGCGCATGGCAGACGCCATGCCGACCCAAATCATAAAACTGCTCAATGCCCTGTTCCTTTGCCCAACGCCGGATTTTAGCGACCATTTCCGCCGACTTTATATCTTTATTCGGCACAAAGTGATCGGGCATGACGACAACCCGTTCCGGGTAAGCAACTTTCGACAAACCTTTTTCTGCCAGCATATCAA
>CAZAKB010000340.1:0-1634 GCA_964485475.1 uncultured bacterium | reverse complement strand
TCGACCGCCTCCCATACCGCCAGGAGAACCATCCATACCATCTTGTGACGGCATCTCCGGCATTTCCATCTCCGGCATTTTAAATTTTAGATCCATCTCAGAAATTATTACACTCGAATCCATATCGAAATACTCTTTGATCAACCGAAGTGGTACCTGTATTTCATAGATCATCTGGCGTTCGGTGTGACCGACACAGACATCGATACCCAGGGTGTTTTTAATGGGGATAATCCGCCTGTCATCTTTACCCGGTCCATACAGGTAGAACTCCGTCTGTATCTCTTTAGGTGGGGGCATCTTGTCAGATAATCCAGATATATCGCGTCTTCTCGCACCGCCATCGGTATTTCGACCAGATCGCATATTCCGCATTACAGACATATCCACGCCCTCCATTCCTAACGGATATTTGATTGTAAACATATGCTTTTTTGTTTTCGGAATATTAACAGACAATTCAAGACCCCGCATCATAACCTGCCGAATAATTTCCTTGTCCGCTGAAACCAGGCAGAGATAAACACTGCCGGAGTCACGGGCGGCACCGAATCCGATATTGCTTTTCTCATTATAGAACAGGTTCTGGCCCCAATCAGCATAAAAACCATCTATATTGAGATTTTGGTTATTCCAGACACACTCCTTCGCTTCTTTATTACAGCCTGTTAATAATAAAGTCAGGATCAAAAGCAATATCAATTTATTAGTAATCTTGTCCACAATATTTCTCCATTTTTCTATCACAGCGTTAAAGGAATAAGTGAGGGAAACCCCGAAAGATTACCCTCACTTGGGAGGTGGGAGATCAACGTAATTTATTCGGTTTGTTTTTTACTTTTTTTTCTCTCATTTCACCTCTTAGACAATTCAATTGTGCCGGATATTCCATTCAAGTAAATCTTTTTTCAATGACGTTTAAACGCTATTCCGTTACTGCAGTTATCCCGTTGCCACAGTACAAATAATTATTAAATAGAACTTTGATATAATGGTATATAATACTGATCTGAAATATCACCGCCGGTCAGATGGTTTATCGCGGTGTTCACCCATGGAACCATTATCATGGTGGTTGTCCATCGGTGATTTGCCGTGGGGATCACCCATTGGTGGTTTATCGCGATATACATCTGGTCGTGGTGGCCGTTTTTCGTCGAGACGATTGAAATCCGGAGGAGGTCCGCCCTGCCCGGGACCGGGTCTACGATCACGCATCATTTCCAGCTTTTTTTCTAGGTCTTTTATCTGTTCCGGCGATAGAACCGAAGACAATTCGGTCTTCAATGAATCTATCCCTTTCACGAATTTATCATGCTGTTCTTCGCTGAATTTCCGGCCCCATTCCGCATGACAAAGCAGGATTTCTTCCACTTGGTTGCGTTGTTCTGGTTTCATATCAATCAAGCGAATTACTTCGTTATAAAAACCCCGGCCGCTGCGAAATTCCGCAAATCGTTTTTGGTGGGAATACCGGGAATAACTTACCGCACTGAAAGCACCTATTATCAGCCCGATAAGGAATATACTAAGAATAATAATTGCGGATTTTGTGGTAGTTTTCATCGATCACTCCAAGGTAAGATAGTTATAGGGATCTGCCAGTTCATCAATTGACATTCGGTCCAGACCAA
>CAZAKB010000339.1:0-1650 GCA_964485475.1 uncultured bacterium | reverse complement strand
AATTATGAAATATATTATGATCCGTATTACGTGGAATGGTGGAATCGGGCGGATGGAATTTTTGGCATTTTCGATGAAAACTTAACGACGGTAAAACCCGAAAAACACTATGTTTCACCGATCCACTTCGATCTGGGTTTCATTTATGCAGTCACCGATTGGCTGCGTTTTGGGATTCACTTCCAGCCTTATATCTTCGGCATTTATATGAAATTCTAATGAAGAGACCTTAGCGGTTTTTCCCTTTCTTGTTCCAAAATATACTAACCAGTATGATGGCTATAAATGCTAATACATAACTGGCCAGTCGTTCGGTGACCGCATTATTCAAAACATCAATATTTTTCCAGATGATTGTTGATAATGCACCGGTTAGCAAACCTGCGATCGCCCCTTCACGGGTAATTCTTTTCCAGTAAATAATGCATAACAACACCGGGCCAAAACTCGCCCCCAACCCGGACCAAGCATAGGAAACCAGCGTGAATACCAAATCCGTCGATGAACAGGCCATAATAAAGGCAAAAAGCCCAACGATAATTGTCGCTAATCGGCTGACATTCAATAATTTTTCAGGTGATAGGTTTCTATTCGCAACTTTATGAATGATATCCTCGGAAATTGCGGACGCTGTCACGAGTAGCTGGGAATCCGCTGTGGACATCATGGCGGCCATTGCCCCGGAGATCAGGATACCCGCAATCCAGCCGGGTAAAAGACTGGTTGCCATAAAGGGCATTAGGAATTCGGGATCAGTAAATTTATCTGCACCATAAAGTGCCACCCCAATAATTCCCATAAAAAATGCTCCGAAAAATGCCGGTATCGCCCAACTGAACGCAATAATCCGACCCCGCTTGATCTCCTTTGTATCCCGAATGGCAATAAAACGTGCCAGGAGATGCGGTTGACCGGTGTACCCAAATCCCCAGCTCAGACCACCAAGTATGGCTATGAACGCAGTCAGCCCAGTTTTACCGCCGGTGAATGACAATATTTCCGATCCAGCCGATAGATATTTCACGTCGACTTGCGCCAATTCAAACAATCCCACGATTGGCAAAATGATCAAGGTTGAAAACATAATAATTGCCTGCACCATATCGGTCCAGACAACCGCCCGAAATCCTCCCAATATTGTGTATAGCAAAATAATCCCGGCCGCTATGAACATGCCAAACAATTGCGGAATGCCGAAAGTCACATTCAGCACCTTGCCCGCTGCGTTGAATTGTGCTGCGACATAAAATGTAAAGAAAAACGTAATAATCAGTGATGAGATGATTCGCAGCGTTTTGGTCTCATCATTAAAATAACTGGCGATCAGGTCCGGTAACGTCATTGAGTTGTACTTACCGGCCAATTCTCTAAGCGGAACCGCAATAAACAACCATGAAAATATAATGCCAAAGATACACCCTATTGCGGACCAGATTTCCAGATATCCAACAGCCAGCGCCGCACCCGGTAATCCGATTAGCAACCAAGCCGATTCACCGCTGGCCCGTTCTGATAGTGCAATCGCCCAAGCCCCCAGCTTCCGGTCGGCAATCAGGAAATCCGATTGGGTTCTGTTTTTACCAGTACTTTTTAAACCGATAACCAGAACAACCACTAAATATAGAATCAGCCCGATCAGAATTGGATTCA
>CAZAKB010000338.1:0-1685 GCA_964485475.1 uncultured bacterium | reverse complement strand
ATTTTTGAGATCACCATCTGTTTGTACTCTTCCAGAATCTCTTTTTCACTGAATTTGCCTTCCCCTGTGGCAAATTTATTCGATTCGATCAGGGATTTCAGATACTGAATATCTTTACCATAAACCGCTTTTTGATCGTAGGAAAGCTTAATTCCATTCATATTGGACGGATTGTGACTGCCGGTAATTTGAACGGCACCATCCACCTCCAGCGTGAACATACTATAGTAATTGACCGGAGTCGGGACAATTCCCACGTCAATCACATCTACACCCGTAGACAGCAAACCCTTGGCAAAGGCCTTTTTCAGCATTGGCGTTGACAGCCGGACATCACCGCTCAGCGAAAGGGTTTTTCCCCCTTTTTCTCTGACATAGGTCCCAAAGGCTTTACCCAATAAAATGACAACATCCTCGGGAAAATCATCTGCCACAACTCCCCGAATATCGTACTCACGAAAAATATACGGATTCATTTATTTCTCCTTTAAATTGTTATTTTTCCTAAAACTACCGGCCGTCGTGCACCGGTAACATTCGGAACATTTCCCGGTATTTCCCAAATTGTTGCTGCGGCCAGCAGTGCAAACGCCAGGGCTTCTTTTGCATCACCCGTAATACCATAATCATCGGATCGCTTTATCGGTACATCGGCAAATAGGGTTTTAAGATGATTCATAATAACTGGATTTTCGGCGCCACCGCCGCTGATGATAATTTCGTCTATTGAATAGTTATTTGCAAAGAACTGTTGATAATTAATGAAAATTGCCTCCGCTGTAAAACGCGTAACTGTTGCCGTCAAATCGCTGTAATCAAATGAATTCAGCGCAAATTTACAAACTATATCGTCAATAGCACTCCTGCCAAAAACTTCCCGACCCGTCGATTTTGGCATCTTCACCCTAATATATGGGTGCTCTATCAGGTAATTGAGAATGTCCTGCCGGATCGTCCCGAATTTGGCAATTTCCCCATCTTGGTCAAATGTTTGTTTTCCATTACTGGTAAGTTCCGCAGAAATATCAATCAATGAATTTCCGGGCCCCGTATCCAGCGCATAAATATCATCGATGGTTTTGGCATTTTTTGGAATAAAAGTAAAATTGGCAATTCCGCCGATATTCAGAATCATCAGGTTTTTACGAAACTTCTTAAATAGCAGGTAATCCACAAAAGGTACCAATGGTGCACCCGAGCCGCCAGCCGCTACATCTCTGACCCGGAAATCGGAAACAACCGGGACATTGAACGCCTCAGCCAGAACCGCTGCTTCGCCAATCTGCAATGTTGAATGCCGATGTTCGTGCCACACGGTCTGACCATGACTGCCAATCAGATCGATTTCTTCAGCCGAAATCCCATGTTCAATAAAAAACCGTTTAATCAACTCCACATAGGTACTGGCAATAACGAAATTCATTCGGCAGACAGTTTCGGTATTTGCCGTCGGAATCCGTCCCAGTAATTTTTTAAATTCAGGTTCGTATGCATAATCAGAGAATTTGATTATCTCAACCGTCATCTCATTATTACTCCGGAAAATATCGGCCAGGCATATATCCAAACCGTCCATAGACGTACCAGACATCAGTCCAAGGATTCTGAGTTTTGGCTTTTGATGAAGTTTCCAAATTGATGACATTGGAGACTAAACTCAATTAGTTTATTTAGATGATTTACTA
>CAZAKB010000337.1:0-1702 GCA_964485475.1 uncultured bacterium | reverse complement strand
TTTTAGTCATTTGTTTGAAATAGGTTCCGTCCGCTTTATATAATGTCAGCATCGGAAATAATTTTGAGCAATTAAAGTAGATAGTTTTAAATCCCAATACACAGGCCTGATGCCCCAGGGCAGCCGCAATAAAACTTTTACCAACCCCGGTTGGACCAGTGATAATGATATTCCGTTTCTCCCTTATCCATTGGCCGTCCGAGAAACGCAGGATGATGTTTTTATCAAGGTTTCTATTCAACCTGAAATCAATCTGTTCCAGACTGGCCTGATAACGGAATCCTGCTAAATGAATCAAGCGGTCCAGTTTTCTGTTATACCGGTCATCCCATTCGGCGTCAACCAAGTGTGCCAGTAGCTCGTCGGTCGTAAACGTGCTGTCCAGTCTTGTTTCTATGGCTGTCTTGAAGGCTCTGACCATGCCATGTAGTTTCATCTGATGCATTTTTTCCAGGGTTGCTGCGTTATTCATATAGGCCTCATTTAGCGGTAATATTCGCTGCCACGAATGTTTTCATGCTCGGGAAGTTTTTGATGAAAGAGTGGCGTTTCCTCGATTTTGTCCAGTCCTTTCTCCAGGATATTTAGAACGGCTTTATAGGAATAGTAATGAAACTCAAGGGCTCTTTTACACGCGCGGTCAACCCGCCCGTCACCATATTTTTTAGACAGGTTAATAACACCAAGACACATTTTATAAGTCTGTTCAGGATACTTTCCACTCTCAAGAAGATGTTCCACCAATTTCCGAACAAAGAATCCCTTTTTCTCAGCCCATTCGATCATTTTCCCGGGACTCCAGTCGTGATAAAAGCGATGGCTCGGAGGCATGTGCTCCGGAGTAGTTGTGTATTTATTTAGATTTCTAACCCGTTTATGAAAAGCAATCCGGATTTCGTTATGATAAATTTCAACATATGAATCGGCATAGATAATCTTTATTCTTTTACCTCGATGCTGATAGGGTACACTGTAATAATGATTGTCACAAGACAGGAAAACATGGTAATTAAATTGGACTTTGGCAAATTGGAAATAGCGCAATTCATACTTCTCAGGAGGCAATGGTTTTAGAACCGGTTGTTCGATCTCTTTAAAGAGTTGTCTGCGGCTGAGTCGTAATCGTTGAAAAGCGCGATTGTTGTGGGCCTCCATCTTTTGCCGGATAACCTGATTCAGATCTTCTAACGAATAAAATGCCTGATCCCGTAAAGGGGCAAATACACGACTGTAAACGATCTTAACCGCATTCTCAACCAACGCTTTATCTTGCGGGTGATGGGGCCGGGCAGGCAAGATGACAGTATCATAATGACGTGCAAAGTCAGCATATTCAGGATTAATATCGGGGTCATATTTATCGCCTTTAGTCACCCCGGACTTCAGGCAATCAGGAACAATCGCCCGTGGAACACCACCCATATACCACAAGGCATTTTCATTGACTCGGACCCAGTCCGCTTTTTGTTGCGTATAGCAGGCTTCTGCATAGGTCAGTTGGCTGGCTCCAAGAATGGCCACGAACACTTCGACCTCTTTTTTTATCCCCGTTTTGGGGTCAATGACGGTTAGTTTTTTTCCTGTGAAATCGACAAACATCTTATCACCGGCTTTGTGTTCGATGTGCATTGTCAGCGCAGAACCATTGCGCCAGATTTGAAAATGATAACAGAACTGGGAATAGCTGTAACCATGGGGAAAC
>CAZAKB010000336.1:0-1742 GCA_964485475.1 uncultured bacterium | reverse complement strand
TCAAGTTCATTTTTTGCGATTTACCGCTTCATTATTTGAAGAATCATAAATTTGTTTATCATCATCGGTTTATTTTTTAAACACGTTCTTCTCGATCATCATTTTTTTGTTTCGATTCATTTCTTGAATATGGTGTATATCTACCAGTGCCTATGCGCACCGTTTTGCCGTGCATTTTCTGAGACAAAGGAAATTTCCCATAGGGACCGATAAAGTAATAGGCAGAACGACCAGCGTACAGTCCACCCTTTTCAGCAACTTGGATCCATCCATTATCGATAAGCTCTTTAAATGTTTTGGAAATGGTCGCGGACGAGTGGAATCCGTTGACAGTCTTTAGTTCTGAATAAGATAGGTAAACTTGATCTCTGCCAGTTGCGCGATTGGTGCATTCAGGGTTTAAAGGATTATAGTTGGCACGAAGATAAATCCAGAGCAGCTGTGCAGTCGGCGATAGTTTCCGGAATTCCGGGCTGCGCAGCATTCGTATTTGAGTAAGGACGAAAGGGGGATTCGATCGGTTTTGTTGTAATGTCATTTTACATTCCTTTCAATTGTTTTACGTAATAAACATAGGTTTAGCGAGGTATGCCTATTCCAATTCTTTCTGGATTTGCTTGATTGAATCAATTAAACGCAAAATTATTTTTCTAATTTCTGTTTCACGTTTCTTGGATTCAGCATTTAATAGGATTTCTTTTTTGTTTATTATTAAAAATTCCATGTTGTTAACCTTTCAATTTTAAACCGGTTAAATACAAGGAAAACGGCATGCCACTAGCCAAAATCGAAAATAGCCAAAATGCAATGCAAAATGGCTATTTTGAAATGGCTAATGATTAGCCATAATATTTTAATATGAATTATTTTAGTTTTGCATACTCTGAAAGACCTTTAATTTCAATCCAATTTCTTGCTGTGGAATGATGTATACCTAATTCTCTACCTAATTTTCGTAAATTAACCAGATCATTTTTTTTTCGACATTTATCAATTAAGTCTTTCATTTCATTCATGCTTAAGTGTAAAACAAGTTTTTGTTTTTTAAGTCGTTTTATTACGGTATGAGCATTACCTAATTCATTACTGAGAATTTTAATTGAGTTATTTTCAATAGTTACCTGTTGCACTGTGATTTCATTCTGACCTTGCTTTGCAATATGATTAGTCCCATCTTCTTCACTATTATTTTTTGATTGAACATAATTTCCCAAATGTTGACAACCATTTTTTAAGGACTTTACATCTGACAAGCGTATTTCTACCGCTTTCTCAATCGACATAAAATCTATAAAAGGGTCAACATTGTTGTTGTATAAATCATCGCGATATACTAAATCGTATAAATTTTGCATTTTACTCAATAGAAAATCTAAACGTTTATCTTGTTTGTTTTGTCTATAGTTAGTTATTAATCTTTTAATTTCCTTTTTATATAAACGATATAATATGTAACTCCAGTCTTCCGGCGGAATTATTGAATGAATAACATCCCAATCACCTGGATTCAACTTATTTTCGTCTATTATTTGTTGTTTATTCTCCTCACATATTACATAAGGATCAAGGCGTTTATCACTCAATATTACTTCCAATAAATTTTCATAATTATCTAACCAATCAATACGTATATCTAAATATTCATGTTTTTTTTCACTGTCTAGGAAACTGATTTCTTTTTCAACTCTTTCCATAAATTTCTTGCAATAAACTATCATACTCATTTTTTGAAATCCTCACTG
>CAZAKB010000335.1:0-1743 GCA_964485475.1 uncultured bacterium | reverse complement strand
TTACCGAATTTATGGAGATTGTGATGGAATTAAAGAACAATTTGAAAAGGTTTCGATTTGACAACGAACAACTGACCCAGGAAAAAATGGCGGAGGCCCTGGAAGTGTCCCGGCAAACCATTATTGCCATTGAAAGTGGAAAATTTAATCCGTCGGTAAAACTAGCATTAAAAATGGCAACGTTGTTCCAATGTCAAATTGAAGATCTTTTTTATCTGGAGGAGGTATAAAATGATGTTTCGATTCTGGTTCGAGAGTATTGTTGGATTGGTTTGTATTATCTGTATGCTTGTGTTCGGGCAGGCCGGGGCTGTGAGTTTTGCCCTTTTCGCATTGTTGCCGATCATTATGCGCATTCGAAAATTTAAAAAACCGGATGAGCGGGAGATATATCTCTTTTTCAAGGCAGGAAATCTGTCCCTCGCACTTGGTATCATCGCCATTTATCTGATCAGCCGATTATCTGGCGTTATAATCAACGGTCATACTATTGGCGACAACTGGATGTTCCTCAGCATAACATCCATTCTGATGTTTCACGGTATTGCGGGACTGGTTGTTTTTAAAAAAGAGTAATACTAATTTATTCCGTTATTGAATATACGGATGCCTTTATACTGGTTACGCCGCTCCCGCAGCGCAACCAAATTATCGTCACGTCGTAGGAACGACGTGACAAGAGTTAAAGAATTAGGAGAAAAATGCAGCAGAGACAATCCATCACAATTCTGGTCCTTTTAATTGTCCTGATATCAGCCATTACCACATCATTCGGAATTTTTTCAACTAACGGCCCTGGTACCTACCAATATGAATCGATTCGTGGAAAAACGGTCGAAATTTACGGAAGAGGAATCTACCAACACATGTCGGCGGATGTGGCCGTCCAGGGCATTGCCCAGGATTATGTTACCCTTTTTATTGGCATTCCATTGCTGCTGATAGCCCTGGCCGGATATCGGAAAAACTCAATCCGCAGCCATTTCGTATTAGCCGGAACATTGGGATATTTCTTCGTGACATTTTTATTCTACACAGCGATGGGTATGTACAACCTCATGTTTCTGGGATATGTAATTTTACTTGGATTGACATTTTTTAGCCTGTTTCTTTCGCTTATAGAAGTTGATATGTCAAAAGTATCTCACTATTTTTCAGCAAAAACACCGTATAAATTTGTTGGCGGTTTTCTGATTTTTAATTCAATCATGATTGCCCTTTTATGGCTGAGTATCGTGATTCCGCCGCTCATTGACGGCACTATTTATCCCGATGCGCTTCAGCATTACACCACACTGATCGTTCAGGGGTTTGACCTGGGATTGCTTTTGCCCATCTCCTTTGTTGTCGGCCTGTTACTTATGAAAAGAAGTCCCTGGGGATATCTATTTGGCACTTTATATATCGTCTTTTTATCCGTTTTGATGACAGCGTTGACAGCAAAACTCATTGCCATGGCAATCAACGGCGTAAGCGTTGTCCCGGCTATATTTATCATACCAACAATTAACATTATCACAATTTACTGCGCATATTCAATTATCAGGAATATTCAAATCGAGAGAAAGAGTTAAAACTGATAGTATATAGTTGAGAAATAATTAATATCGAAAAAAATTTAAAGAAATAGAACGGCAAGCCAAATATCTATAACATCATTTTCTCCACAATCCGATTACCCATTTCCACAGTCCCGACTTTTTTTCCGCTGTCCTGCCAGATGTCACCGGTTCGGTAGCCGTT
>CAZAKB010000334.1:0-1749 GCA_964485475.1 uncultured bacterium | reverse complement strand
TATGATAAACCCGGACATATTTTGGTAAATGACAAATGGCCGGTGCCGACATTCGGTGCCGGGTTGCGCTATGCCGGAATGGGATTTGATTTTGGATATACCGCCGGCGATGCCGGACACCCACGCCAGAACACGATGCTTTTTTCTCTGGATATAAATTTTTAGGAGTGCAATCTGATCCACGGTTAAATCAGGATATTTAACGCATTGCAGAATTATCTGTATCATGAAAAAAACAATTATTTTTTTACTCACGATATTCGTTATAGTACTGTCAGCAGTGACACAGTCTTATGCTGAAATAACACCTGTTTTAAGAAAAACCTCACTATCAATTCCCCGGGCTAACGCCATCTCAGAAACGATTTCTATTTGTGCCCTGCGGGTAGCATTTCAAGTGGATGATTATGATGCCACTACCGGTAACGGACAATTTCTGACCGATTCCGTCGATTTGCCCTGTAAAGATGCAAACTTTTCACCTGTCGATCCGGCGCCCCACAATAATGCCTATTTCAAGGACCACATCCGGGCGGTATCGAACTATTATAATCGGGCATCATCCGGTCATCTGATTATTGATACTACAAACTCTGCTGTTTTTCCCCTGGATGAAGATTCGGTGTATACATTACCCCGGAAGATGGAGTACTATCATCCGTTCCTAAAAACAGATTCAATCGATATACGGTTGACTGAATTATTGGTCGAGGCCATTCAAATAGCTAACAATGATAATGATATTGATTTCAGCCAGTACGATGTAGTGGTTGTTTTTCATGCCGGTGTGGGGCAAGATTTCGCTATCGATCTCGATCCAACTCCCTATGACATTCCCTCCGCTTATCTGAACAGGAATGATATTGCCGATTATTTTTCATCAATCAACGAATCAGGAAATAGTATTATCGTTGATGGTGGTACAGAAATTAGTCAGGGAATAATTTTGCCGGAGTCGCAAAACCACTTACTGTACGACAATTGGGAAGACATTTTTGGTGGTGCTACAACACCGTGTGATTACCAGATTGGTTTGAATGGCACATTTGCCTTTATGATGGGATTTTACATTGGTTTGCCCGGTTTGTACAATACCGAAACCGGTGAAACGGGCGTTGGCAAATTCGGACTGATGGATCAAGGCTCGGCAAATTTGAATGGTCTTGTGCCGTCGTTTCCTTCGGCTTGGGAACGATATTATATGGGCTGGGATACACCGGTCTGGGCCGATGGTTTTGAAGATGTGAAACTTCATCATGCAGAATCCGGTTCCGATACGACATTATGGTTAATTCCAATCAATGACGATGAATATTTTCTTATTGAGAATCGCTATTCTCATGTTCATCCGGGAATTACACTAGATAGTATTCAATATAAGCAGTATTTAGACGGTGGTGAGAAGGACTGGCCGCCGACGATTCCGTTGATTGTGGACGAAATAAGCGCTGAATTTTCTCCGGAAACCGGTGTTCTTTTATTGGTTCCACGGTACGACGTAGGTTTGTCGGGTTCGGGACTGTTGATTTGGCATATCGATGAATCAGTGATTGATGCGAATCTGGCAACGAACAGCATTAACAATAATCGTGAACACCGTGGTGTTGATCTGGAAGAGGGTGACGGCGCCCAGGACTTGGGATATGAGTCGCAGATTATCGGCGCCAATGTGGATGTTGGCTGGTATTTTGATCCCTGGTTTGCCGGGAATGAAGGGTTCTGGGACCTTAATCCCGAATATCCCGAAGA
>CAZAKB010000333.1:0-1749 GCA_964485475.1 uncultured bacterium | reverse complement strand
ATCATCGATTTAGTTCAGTCAATAATCAACAATTCGATCAGAAGTCTTGATCCTAACACTGAAGATCTTTGGGACAAAGTAAATGAATCTTTAAAAGGTGTAAACGATCAAGATACTTCTCCCATTGATACTAAAACATCGTAAGTGCTTTCACACCCCCCATAAAATCCTAATTTAGGATATAATTGCAGGAGAGTTTCTGCGTCACTCACACCTTTTTTAATAAGCCAGTCCCGTAGATAATGTGATGGATCAATGTGGATAATTTCTTTACATAATTTATATAATACTTTTCCAACAGTAGGGAATTGTCAAGGGTCGCGAAAAAATGTACCAAAAATGGTCGTGAAAAGTGTACCACTTTAGCCTCTTGGTTCATTCATATCAACAACCTCCTTTTCGATTTTTTCTTTTCCCATAGGGATCCTTCCGGATAGCCGAAAACTTTTTCCCCGAATATTCAGCACAATACTGTGGTGGAGCAACCGATCCAGGATAGCCGTTACGATAATCGGATCATGGAACATCTCCGTCCAATCACCAAATGCCTTATTCGAAGTAATAATGGTACTGGCTTTCTCGTATCGGTTGGCGATAAACCGGAAAAACAAATTGCATTCTTCCCGGGTGATCGGTGTATAGCCGACTTCATCGACGATTACCAATGCTGATTTGTAGTAACTTCGTCCTTTTCCACTGCGATCAGACTCATGGTCTTTCCTGAGTTTCTTGATCAGGTCTTCCATCGTGGTAGAATAAATACTGAACCCGGACTGACAGGCTTTAACGGCTAATGCAACGGCCAAATGGGTTTTACCGACTCCGGGAGGCCCGAGGAAGATGACATTCTGTTTATATCGGATAAATGTCAGATCGAACAGGGACATTACTTTTTGGCGGTCAAGTTTGGGTTGGAAGGCAAAATCGAACTCATCAATGCTTTTAATAAACGGCAAACCCGATATTCTGAGATTCGTTTCTACACGACGTTGTTCTTTTTGGGCAACTTCTTCATCGAGTAATTCATCCAGGAAGGCCAGATGACTTTTACTGTTTTCTTCGGCAGTCTTAATAACCGGTTGAAGGATCTGGCTGATTCGCGGTAATCGTAAACGGGTCAGATTGGCTTCCACTCTTTCAAGAATCAAACTGTCGTTCATAAATCACCTCCGCAGGCATGGTCATAAACGCTGACCGGACGAATTTCCACATCCATTTCATACAAAGGTTTTAAGGGACTGATCGTCCGTCTGGCTTGTCCTTTTGGGCGGCTGCTACAATGATATTTTCGAACGTTCATCTCTTTGTCACGACGTAAGGCTTCGTAAAAACGTTTATCCTGCACCAGGTGTCCTTTTCCATCAGGAACGATATAAGCCACAATAAATTGGTCATTATCAAACACTCTCATGGTTTTGTCTTTTACACGCAAGATCACCTGTTTACCTACCAGAGGATGAGGAACGACATAACTGTTACCCTCGAATCTGATGGTGCAGTCTTTCTGAACTTTACGGTAAACCCGATAAGAGGTATCAAATGCCAAGATCGGTAATGACTGGAGATGAGGCTGTTCCCGGATAAATCTCCGGGACACAATCTCATGGGTGGTACCATGGACTCGTTCATCTTTTTTCTTTAACCAGGCTTGCAGATCACGATTGGATGTTTCCAGATTGATAAAGCCGTATCCGCGCCAGAAGCCTTCTCGAATAAATGAATAAGGACGTTCTACTTTACCTTTAACCC
>CAZAKB010000332.1:0-1750 GCA_964485475.1 uncultured bacterium | reverse complement strand
GAATGGAAAATGCTGAAATACAACGAATACGAAATATCGGAATCGTTGCCCATATCGACGCTGGTAAAACGACAACCAGTGAGCGGATTTTATTTTTTACCGGAATAACCCATAAAATTGGTGAAGTTCATGATGGTCAGGCCGTCATGGATTTTATGAAGCAGGAACAGGAACGGGGAATTACGATCACTTCTGCTGCAATTACCACCGAATGGAAAAAACACCAGATCAACCTCATTGATACGCCGGGACACATTGATTTTACGCTGGAAGTCGAACGGTCGTTGCGTGTTCTGGACGGAATTATCATGGTATTCTGTGCGGTTGGTGGTGTCGAGCCACAGAGTGAAACGGTCTGGCATCAGGCCGACCGCTACAAAGTTCCCCGGATTGCCTTTATCAATAAAATGGATCGTCAGGGGGCAGACGTATTTCATACCGTCGAGCAAATGAATGAAATGCTCGGTGCGAATGCAGTCCTGTTTCAAATACCAATCGGCAGCGAATCGGATTTCAAAGGCGTCATCGATTTGATTTCCATGAAATCAATCACGTACGAGGAACTTGACATGATAGTTTCTGATATTCCCGATGACTATCAGAAGCGTGCAGCCAAATACCGGGAAATGATGATTGAAAAGCTGGCCGACTTCGATGAAGCACTGATGGAAAAATACCTTTCTGAAAAAGAAATTACGGAGGCGGACATAAAAGCCGCCGCCCGTCATGCCGTACTGACTCTGTGCGTGACGCCGGTTTTTTGCGGAACCGCATTCAAGAATAAAGGCGTTCGGTTATTACTGGATGCAGTAGTCGATTATCTGCCGTCGCCTATCGACCGCGGAATTATTACTGGTTTGGATATCCATAATCCTGAGATTATTTTGTCTCGAAAACCGTCTTATAAACGGCCGTTTTCAGCATTGGCATTTAAAATTACAAATGATGCATACGTTGGTCAGCAGACATTTATCCGGGTCTATTCCGGCGAACTGGAAGCCGGCAGTTATGTGCTGAATTCAACCAAGGGTAAAAAGGAACGCATTGGCCGTATTTTGCGAATTCATGCGAATGATCGTCAGGAAGTAAAAATATTAAGGGCCGGTGATATTGGCGCTTTAATCGGAATCAAATACACCACAACCGGAGACACTTTGTGTGATGAAACGGACCCGGTATTGTTGGAAAATATTAAATATCCTGAGACTGTACTGGATATGAAAATTGAACCGGATTCAAAAAAAGAACGTGATCGTCTTTCCATCGCTTTAAGTAAAATGGCCCTGGAAGATCCATCATTTAAAGTACATTATGATGAAGAGACTGAGGAAACCGTTATTTCCGGAATGGGTGAACTTCACCTGGAAGTGATTGTCGATCGCCTTAAAACAGAGCATAAGGTTGATGTTAATGTTGGTAAACCTGCTGTAGCGTTCCGTGAATCAATTACCCGGGAAGTTGAATATAATTACAAATATAAAAAGCAGACCGGTGGTAAAGGACAGTTCGCGCACATTGTTTTTCGTCTGGAACCGAACAATAGAAACGGTCTTGAATTTCTCAATCTGGTCAAAGGTGGTAATATTCCTCGCGAATATATTCCATCCGTTGAAAAAGCATTTCGGGAAGCCATGAGTCGTGGACTTTATGCCGACTATCCGATGGTGGACGTTCGGTTTGTCTTGATTGATGGTAGCTATCACCCGGTGGATTCCAGTGAAATGGCATTTAAAATCTGCACAATTCAGGC
>CAZAKB010000331.1:0-1771 GCA_964485475.1 uncultured bacterium | reverse complement strand
GTAGCCGCCGGATAGTTCTGATAGGCATTACGCGGATTGAACATGAAAAATTCGTTAATACTGTCACGATTGATCAGGGTATTGATCTCTTTCCGGGGATAGCAATCAGTTCCATTACTGATGGCTTTTAAACGGACATCTTTCCCGGCAATTAGCTCTTCAATTACATGAGCACCACCGTATTTTGGATTGCTCTCTGATACCTGGGTTGCACCAAGATAGACATCAACAGCCGCAATTCCGGCATAGGCCTCCACGTCGTTCAGAAATACTTTCTGCATACGGATCGGCGGTTCAGGATGCATGAAATTAATAAACACGCCCGATGAGCACATCGGGCTGAATGTTGCTGTTGTTACCACATCAACTTTTTGGGCAATCTCTTTTGGTGATAATTCAGATGCCATCTGACTTACTTCTTCAGCCGTCAGGACAACCGCTTTTCCACTCTTTATTTTTGCATTAATTTCATCAATATTTTTTTTACCGGACATTACTTATCCTTTGGACTGTTGAAAAACTCATCATGAATACCTCTGACCGCTTCATCGCGGTCGTTTCGTCTGACAATGAAATAGGCTGCCACTTGTGAAGCACCAACGGAAATTATTTCCATATTAATGCCTCGCCGGGAAACAGCCCCGAACATTCGAACCGCAATGCCATGTTTTTCCAGTAATCCCTCACCTACTGCTGCGATAACCGACAGATCATCTTCGGTGATGATATCTTTCACAGCAGTCAGTTTTAAACCGGTCACCGCCTGAAATGCGGGTTGAAGATCCTTTAGTCCCAATAAAAAATTGATCGATGTCTGGGAAGTTATTACCGATTTGATGTTGATACCCTTGTGATCCATTTCCCGGGTCACTTTTGCTAGAATACCCGGTTTATTCCCCACGCCTGGACCCTCCAGTTTCAGAATACAAAAATCATCACTGTAGGTCACACTTTTTATGATATCATCCTTACGGGTACCGTTATCGCTAATGATGGTATATGGTTTGTCTGTGAGTTCGTTTTTGGCAATATTAAAAATCCTGACTGGAATCCGTTGCGCCATTAACGGCTCAACCGTGCGGGGATGTAGGATTTTCGCCCCGAAATAAGCCAGTTCCGCCGCTTCTGTATACGTCAATTGGTGAATCCCGTGAGTATCGTTAACCAATTTCGGATCGGCAGTCCGGAAACCATCAACATCTTTCCAGATATCCAACGATTCAGCCTGGATGCAGGAAGCGATTGACGCTGCCGTGTAGTCGCTACCGCCCCGACCGAATAAAGTCACTTTTCCTTCTTTTGAGACACCATAAAAACCCGGAACAATTGCTGTTTTCCCCCCCGATAATCGATTTTTAACAGTTTCATTGCTGGCTGAAAAGTCCACTTCGGCGTTTCCAAATTCCCCGTCGGTAATCAATTGCATATCTTCAGGCGTTACCTCTTCACAATCAACTCCCCGATCCAGCAGTAATGCCGTCATAATCGCAGCGCTCAGGCGTTCACCAAAACTCATCACGATGTCCGATACAAAAGGCGGAACTTCTCCGATATAATTCACACCTTGCAGATACCGTTTCAAGGATTTAATGCGAATATCGAGGAGTTCCCGTGCGCTGTTTTGAATCTCTTTATTCTTGATTAATGTAAATATCGTATCCCGTTTTTTCGCTATTAAAATGTCCAGGTTTTCACCAATTGCCGCGTGGTCATGCTGCGCCTTAAACAACATCTCTTCAAGCATATTGGTAATACCATAAAAGGCGGATAC
>CAZAKB010000330.1:0-1820 GCA_964485475.1 uncultured bacterium | reverse complement strand
CTGAGAATTTCCTGTTGAACTTTTAGATGTCGTTGAAAGGAAGAATCAGCGGCAGATTGTATTTTAGTGTCAAGGGTCGTATAAATGGAGAGGCCGTCTCGGTAAATATCGATTCCCAGCTTTTCATCTTCCCGCTGTAGCCAGCGCCGGACCTGTTCGACAAAATAGGGGGCGATCGTTGGTGAAGGATCGGGGTGCTGAACCTGAAGAGGGGCGTTCCGGTATAGGGCGTATTCCTCGCGAGTCAGGTAATTCTGTTCCATCATGCGATACAAAACCAGGTTGCGTCGTTGAAAGGCGCTGACCGGGTTGTCAAGCGGAGAATAGCGTCGTGAATTTTGAATGATGCCGGCCAATAATGCACACTCGTCGACAGAAAGTTCTTCTGAGGATTTATCAAAATAGCGTTTTGCCGCAGCTTGAATTCCGTAAACACCGTTGCCCATCCAGCTGTGGTTGATATACATTTCGACAATTTCTGTCTTGCTGTACATTTTTTCAATCTGTAAAGCCGTCAACAATTCTTTGATTTTTCTGGAAATTGTCTTATCGAAACCGATTGTATCATATAGAATGCGGGCTAATTGCTGAGTGAGGGTGCTGGCGCCCTGTTTTTTACTGAGGGTCAGGATATCCAGCACAATTGCCCTCGAAAAATCCCGTAGACTGAGGCCCCAGTGTTCTTCAAACCGGGAATCCTCAATTGCAATCACTGCATTGACCATTGCCTGGGGGATTTTATCTGAAGTTACATATATTCTACGTTGAGTATATAATTCCTGTAGAACCTCTCCGTCTGATGAAAAAATACGGGTAATTAATTCGGGATCAATATTCTGAAGCTGTTCAATGGAGGGCAAATCCCGTGAAAAATAGGCCAAGAGGCTCAGAGCGGCAAAGGAACCGACGACAAAGATGACCAACGTGTACAAAATGGCCGCCTTCCAGCTGAGTAACTTTTTATGTCGGTCTGCTCGTCCCATAGCGCTGCGGATATTACGGTTTTTTTACTTTTTTTACAATGGTCATGATGACTTGGAATCGTACGGCTATTATATGGAAAATTCCGGTTTATGTTTCAGAATTGGCAATCGCAACAATCAAATTGCCCATGTATTTGGCGTAGGGCTTTTTTATTTCATCCGCCACTGCCTGAACCTCTTCGTGAGTCAAGGGTGTGGTGCTGATTCCAGCAGCCAAGTTAGTAACGAGACTGATACCGAGGATATTCAGGCCGAGATGTGCACCCATGATGAGTTCCGGGACTGTCGACATCCCAACGACATCAGCCCCGAGTTCGTGAATGATTTTGACTTCGGCGTGAGTTTCGTAACTGGGGCCTGTAGTCCAGCAGTAAGATCCTTCGTGAAGTTTCAGTCCGATCATTTGGGCGGTCTGTTTTGCTATTTTTGATAAACGTTCACTAAAGAATGTTTCAGGCATCTGGTTCTTCGGCAAAACATCTATCTGGGTGAAATTTATGAAATCCTTCAGCAGCACCAGATCGCCGGGTTTTAGTGCGGGATTCATACCACCGGCAGCATTTGTCAGGATTAGGTTTTTAATACCGAGTCGTTTTAGCAATTGAACATAAAATGTTATTTCTGCGAAGGATTTCCCCTCGTAAAAATGTGATCGTCCCTGAATAGCCAATAGCGTGGTGGTATTAATGTTACCAAAAATTAATTTTCCTTCGTGACCCACTACGGTTGGTCGGGGAAAATGTGGAATATCCTGGTTATTCAGAATAACGGATGGCTTGAAGGTATCGGCAAAATTTCCCAATCCAGAGCCCAGGACAACCGCGGTGCCGGGAATTT
>CAZAKB010000329.1:0-1823 GCA_964485475.1 uncultured bacterium | reverse complement strand
TGAATCCCAAAGATTAAATTCTCAGTTGCTTTGAACCGCAGGGCGATATTGGCTTTTTCACCGGGACTGGCATTGATCAGTTGCGAGTAAGATGATGAACTGACCGACCAGTTAAACGCTATTCTTGGAGGCAGCAACAGCTGACCGTCAATCTCAACACCATTGATAGCAATTTCACCGGTATTCTGATACAACGGTCCACCATTCACAAAGCCCTTCTGAATTAGATTTTCTGCCTTTGTTTTGTAAACTGTAATTGAAGAAGACAAACGATTTGCAAACTGTTTTTCAAGCGAAAATTCATAATTTGCCGTTGTTTCCTGCCTTAAATCTGTTGATGAAGGTGCAAACAAGTACATCTCATTAATTGTCGGATTACGGTATCCCTCGGAATATTGAGTTTTCACAATAAACTGAAAAGGTAAGACAGCAGTTAGGCCAATCGCCGGAATAAAAAGATCTCCGGCAATACTGTGATTGGTGTACCGTAAACCGCAATCGAAATTTATCATTTGCAGAATTTTTTGATGAAAGGTTGTATAAATACTCTGCTCACTGACATTATGTTCAAGCCAATTGCCATATAAGAATGCTTTACCACCGTATTTTTTTAAATCGATTCCCCCAGTGATTCGGGAATTACTACTCATTTGAAATGTTTCTATTAATAGTATTCCTGTTGTGTAATCATCTGATTTATATCCATCAAATATATCATGATGCCCGGAATTGTAATGTACTTTTATCTCTCCGATTATCCTTTTAAAAGAGTGTTTTAATGTAAGGTCACCTCCCCTTCGATCAATCTTATAAAATTGAGTATCTGACGGTGCAGTGACCTGACCGGGATCATTTATATTGGAATTTGATATATAACTATTAATGATAATTTTCAAATAATCATTAATGGTTTTATGAATTTCCAGATTTCCACTACTTGAATAATAGGAATCTTTTGCATCGGTTCGAAAACCGTCACTATTTCGATATCCCAGGGATAACGAATATCCGGTATTACTATTACTGAATGTATTTCGGATAAAAGACTGACTGGTATTGTAGCTTCCGTAAGTGATGGGTGCATACAGATGAAATCCCTTTTGATGTTCATGCCGGGGAATAATATTGATCGCACCGCCCATGGCATTGGAACCGTATAAAACCGATGCCGGGCCCCTGATTACCTCGATTTTCTCCACATCATGCATAAAATAGGCATCCCCCAATGCATGGCCAAAGAGACCCATGATATCCGGTCTGCCATCAATTAACACGGCTACCTGAGTGTTTGGATAACCACCTATTCCACGAATAGATATTTGCCCGCCTGAGCCGCTGGAAACACCGTAACCAAGATTAGTTCGCTGGGTAACAAACAGACCCGGAACATTCTCTGAAACCAGATCTAGTAATGGTTTGTAATTCTGCTCGTCAATTATGGTACTGGAAATAACGGATAATGCAACTGGTAAATCTTTTTTAGGGGTTTCGATTCGTGTTCCGGTCACAACAACGGGATCAAAGGGGTACACTTTCAGTGTATCCTGAAAAACCGGCATAGAGGCAAATACTGAATTGATTAATGAAATTGTTATGAATAATAATAGACCATTTTTCATTTTAATTCTTTCCTTACACTCCTATAAGATTTTTTCCGGTTGATGTAAAACTTAAATCACCATGTTTAACACCTCGCGTTCCAATAATTTTGTCAGAAAGTGTTTTTACTTCACTGTAGCGTCCTTTCAAAATAATTACTTCAAGGCAATTATGATGATCTAAATGGATATGTGTGTTTGATAAAATATGTTCATGATAGTTAT
>CAZAKB010000328.1:0-1844 GCA_964485475.1 uncultured bacterium | reverse complement strand
TATCTCTATTATGAAGCCTGCGATGTGGAGAAGGATGAGGAACTCTGCGGAATTCGAACTGTTTTCAAAGAGGTTCGGGATGCCACTGTGGCAATATTTAAACGCGCCACTCTGGCGGAAATTATCCGTCGGGAAGATGCCTTACGCCAGAGGCAATGAAGAAATTCCTTGTAAATATCTACTAAGTTGGTAGATTATATATACATTAATGATTTTTCAAGTTTGATTTACTTTTTGATGGCTAAAACAGCTGGACCGATTGAAGTACTGTAGGTGAAAACCGATGATTGTGTTGATAGGGGAGGGAAAAATGCATCATGTTCGATGTTTGATACTGCTGAATTTTGCGCTACTGACACTGTTGCCAGCGCAATTGACTGTGGATGCAGAAATCCGGCCCCGGTTCGAGATTCGGAATGGTTATAAATTACTGGCCGTGGACGGCCAAGTTCCGGCGGTATTCGTCAGTCAGCGTTCCCGTCTGAATCTGACTTATTCCAAGGATCAGATTGCTACCCGCTTTAGTATTCAGGATGTCCGGGTCTGGGGTGATGAGAGTAATATCAGCAGTACCGGTGTAAACGGTAATCCGGCCAGCATTGATCTCTATGAAGCCTGGGCGGAATTCCAAGCGATGGCGGATTTTTCTCTGCGCATCGGGCGACAGGTTTTCAACATTGATGATGAACGCCTGATTAGTAAAAGCAACTGGAATCAGAACGGGATAAGCTACGATGCCTTACAATTACGCTATGCACCCGGCGACTGGCAATTTGATCTGGCCCTGTCTCTGAATAACGACCAGGTAAATACGGATGGCAACCGTTACCCGGCCGATCATCTGAAGACAATGAATTTCCTCTATATCAAAGGACCATTGGCTCAGCATCTCAGCAACTCCATAATTCTGATCGGCAGCGGGGTGACAGCCAGTGACAGCAGTGAGCTCATCTACATGCGGGGAACCGCTGGAGATTATTGCCATTATTCCGGTGAATTGTTGGATATAAAAGGAGCACTTTATTACCAGTTTGGAAAAAACAGTTCCGGACAGCAGGTCAGTGCTTTTCTTGGTTCAATAAATATTCTTGCCGATTTAAATCCCTTTAAAACCGGTGCCGGTCTGGTCTGGATTTCCGGTCAGGATGGAATGAACAGTAACTCCGATTATCAGAATACTGATCACCTGTTTGATATTCTTTACGGAACCCGGCACAGTAACTATGGATTGATGGATTACTTTAGCAATATTCCCAAAAGTACCGCCAGTGGAGGGCTGCTGGATGCCTGCCTGAAACTGCAGTACGGGTTGGACAAAACGAGTCTTCAGTTGGATGTTCACAGTTTTTACCTGGCGAATCGGGTTCTGCTCGATTCTGATTCCGATCCCATTGATAGCTACCTCGGGACCGAATTCGATTTGTCACTGAAATGGAAATTTCACCAGGCCCTGACACTACAGGGCGGATACTCGATCATGCGTCCGGGGGAGAGCCTGGAGCGAATTCAGGGCTTGAATCCCGGTGACAGCGATTGGTCCCACTGGTTCTGGCTGATGCTTGACGTAAAAAGCATCTTGTTTAAGGAGACCTGAACCATGCTGCGGACCGACTTATTTGAAAATAAAAATCATGTATAATTGCCAATAGAGGAGAAAGAGCCATGTCTATATGGTCTGAACGGTTGGTGTTTTCTAATGTAATGTCTACTATATTGATAGTGATAGTATTGATATTAATGCTACCGGCTTGTGAAAAAACGCAGAAAACCGGGGATACTCAAGCCGGTGACACTGAACTTCATGGTACGATCTCCATTTCCGGGGCCTTTGCGCTTTATCCGCT
>CAZAKB010000327.1:0-1864 GCA_964485475.1 uncultured bacterium | reverse complement strand
CGCTTTCGGCTGATCCTTATATCGAACTCACGTTAATTATTATTCACTCAACTTTATAAATCCCCTTGCATTTCCTCAGAATGTCCGGTATATTTGAATGTCCGATCGGATCGGACATGTGTAAATAGCGGACAGGTGTACAAATGACAAATCAAGAAATTCTCCAAAAATGCACTGAGCACTTACATAGTTTTCAACCAATCCGATCAGTCTCAGTAATAGCCAAATCGAAAAAAGGAGTTGATGCTTGCATTAAGATAGACGCTGACGGAACACGTGATCACTATAATGTGGAAATTAAATCAGTGTTAAAGCGGCCACTTCCGGCATATCTGTATGATCAAACTAAATTTGATAAGAAATCAGTTATCCTAATGTCCGCTTATATTAATCCTTCGATTGCACAGGAATTAAAAAAGGCCGGGATACAATACATCGATGTTTCAGGCAACGCCTATCTGAAATTGGGTAGAAATATTCATATTGAAATTGAAGGTAAAAAAAGTGACAGACCAATCAGAACAGAATCTTCTTCATTGTTTCAACCAAAATTAATGCAATTACTATCGATTTTCCTGATCGATTCAGAATCCGTTAATCAGACAGTAAGGGATTTGGCAAGTCGTTCAGGTATTTCCAAAGACCGGGTTTCGACGGGTTTGCGTCTATTAAAAAAGCAAGCTTGGCTGATCCAAACAGCTAAGAAACGCTATAAATTTGTTAACAAACAAAAACTTTTTGAACAGTGGCTGATGAATTATGGAGAAAGGCTGCGACCGAAATTAATTCTTGGAGCGTATAAAATTGCACCATCTATAGAAAAAGACCTTGAATATAAATTAAAAGAATTAACAAATAATCAATCATGCCAATATGCCTTTACCGGCAGTTCTGGCGCCGCTAAATTAATGAGTTATTATCGTGGGAAAACGACAGAGGTATTCATTCCCTACGACATGGTGAATACGGTCCGCAAATCACTAAAACTACTTCAGTCACAAGAACCAAATGTTACCCTGTTTAAGCTATTTTCACCGGACATTGTCTATCAGAATAACGGCGTTGCCCATCCGTTATTTATATATGCCGAATTAATGTATCACGGCGGTGACCGGGAACAAGAAACGGCAAGGCTAATATATAATCAGTTTATGAAGAATATGATAGAGTGACAATCGATGCAAAATTCATAGAGTTAGTCCGGAAACTCGATTCTTATTTCACAAAAAACGGATATCCATATGTATTAATTGGTGCAAACGTATGTAAATTCCAACTGAAAAGTTTACCACAAAGTTAGAAAATTCCAGTTTAAAAGTTTACCACCTTTCATCAGTTATTCTTCATCCACTTTTCAGTTTCACCGGTGCTGTAAGATTGGCCATTAAAATGAAGTATCCGGGCCTTATCGATCACCGTGGGATCAGCACATAAGTCCTGCCAGCGTCCGTTAGCACTGAAAGCGAAACTTTTACTTGATATATACGTATACAATATATATAATAGTTACGTAACATATAGGAACTTATTATGAATACAAAACTTACCTTAAATATCGAAAAAGATGTAATAGAGATTGCGAAAAAATATGCACAAGAAAGACGCCAAAGTCTTTCTTCGATCGTTCAAAATTATTTTAAACATCTTACTGGCAATCGAAAGATTCAAGATGGGCTTGATATATCTCCAATAGTAAAAAACTTGTCTGGAATTATTAATCTTAATGATAATTATAATGATAAAGATGACTATCATAAACATATTACCGAAAAGTATTCCTGATGCAAAAGATATTTATTGATACTGATATTATATTAGATTTATTAGCGGAACGTCAACCATTTTATAAAAATGCTGCCGCTTT
>CAZAKB010000326.1:0-1880 GCA_964485475.1 uncultured bacterium | reverse complement strand
CAATGGCCGGAAAAGCCAAGGCATTCATTGAGGGCAGGGGCTATGTCACACCTGAAGATATACGGGACGTGATGTGGGATATTCTCCGACATCGGATTATTCCTACCTTTGAAGCAGAAGCTGAAGAGGTAACGGTTGAACAAATAATCCGTCGCATTATTGATTCGGTAGAAGTTCCGTAGTAATTATCACATTACTTTTATGTTTGCTGTCAGATAACAAGATGCGGCAATGAATTTTACGTAATCTAAGCGATAGATTGATATGATACCCAAAGAGATTCTTAAAAAAGTTCGCTATATTGAATTGCATACCAGACATCTGGTCAATGATGTTTTCAGCGGAGAATATCATTCAGTATTTAAGGGTCAGGGTATGGAATTTGCCGAAGTCCGGGAATACCAGTATGGTGATGATATCCGCACCATTGACTGGAATGTGACTGCCCGTTATAATCATCCCTTTGTTAAAATTCATGAAGAAGAGCGTGAACTGAATGTGATGCTGGTTGTGGATGCGTCGAAATCCGGTGCTTTTGGCTCGAAGGAAAAGTTTAAAAACGAGATTGCTGCGGAAATTTGCGCGTTGCTGGCGTTTTCGGCCATTAAGAATAATGACAAAGTCGGTCTGTTGATTTTTACCGATAAAGTCGAGAAATATATCCCGCCGCACAAAGGTCGTGGCCACGTTCTGCGGGTTATCCGGGAGATGCTTTACTTCAAGCCCGAATCGACCCGGACGAATATCGCCAATGGTCTGGAATACCTCCTGAAAGGCCTGAAGCGTCGCTCGATCGTATTTGTTGTTTCGGATTTTGATGATGAAAATTTTACGAAACCACTCCGGATTTTGAACCAGAAGCACGACGTGGTTGCGATCCAGATGCTGGATAAACGGGAGCAGGAACTTCCCCCTGTTGGTCTCGTTAAAATGCGGGATGCAGAAACCGGGGAGGAAATTTGGGTGAATACATTGGATCGGAATTTTACTAAATTATATTCGGAATATATTGCGGAACAGCGACAGAAATTTTCCAAAGAAACCAAATCGATGAATCTTGATCTTGTACAAATCGACGCCGGTGAATCCTATGTGGAACCGCTGGTGAAGTTTTTCAAAATGCGGGAGAGGAGGTTTCGCTAAATATTGTTAAGGGAAGCACTTCTTAAAACCGCTCGAATTATTTTAATTATAGTATTTTTGGTTGTCGGTATTATTGCCGAACCGATTTCTGTTACCTTTGAATCATCTGTAGACACGACCATTGCCACTATCGGTGATCGGATTCATCTGAATGTGCTGACGCAGTACCCTGCCGGAATCCGTTTTGAGTATCCGGAGTTTGGTGAAAAGCTGGGTGACTGGGAGCTGCTAGATCAGAAATTATCCGAACCGAAAAAGATCAAAGATGGTTTTCAACAGGGATGGTCCTTGGAACTAACGGTCTTTGATACCGGGAAGGTGATTGTACCGGTAATAGAATTACGGGCAGTAAATAATGCCGATTCGTCCGCAACACTGTTTTTTCAGACAGACGAATTTGTTGTGGATGTTATTTCTGTGCTTCCGCCGGGGACGACCGAACCGAAAGATATCAAGCCGCCGTTCGCAATCCGGAAAATCGTACCGTGGATGATTATTATTTTTGGTTTGCTGATTGTTGCTATTTTAGTTGGCTGGTGGATTTATTATCGCCGGTGGAAAAGACAACAACCGACGGTGCCGCTGGACGAGCATTACCTGGAAGCGCCGCATGTGACGGCATTCAGAAAACTGGACGAGTTGAAATCTCTGCCGCATAAAACCGAAGATGAAATCCGGCAGTATTATTTTCAATTATCTGAAATCGTGCGTGAATACCTGGAACGGCGCTTTTTTAT
>CAZAKB010000325.1:0-1922 GCA_964485475.1 uncultured bacterium | reverse complement strand
TGAGTAAGTATCAAGGCATTAATCAAGGTTGAATATTATGAACAAAATCATAGTCACTTCGCAAACATTGCTCATCCTGTTGCTCTTCGCAGCGTGTACAAATGAACCGGCCCTGCCCGATTTATCGACGATTTCATGGATTAATGATTATGGTTATGACAACCGTGATCTGTTCCCGGTTAAATCCAGCGGACGGGTTCCGGGCCCTCAGATAAAAGTCTCTGTAAATACAGAAACGCAATATCTGTTGATTGACATAAACACAATTGATTTTCTAATCATGGAAAACACGTTCAGAGATGCTAATTTCGAACCCCAGCGTATGTCAAACCAGATCAGCGAAACCAGCGAGATGATGTTTGAAGAAGGTTATTTACACAATGTTTCCTTTCTCAATATGGATTATCCGATTTTGTACGCGTCCATGATCAAACGCAGCTCCGTTCCGTTTCTGGCCAAGGGAATCATCGGCCGGAATTTTCTGGTTGACGGGCAAATGACAATTGACATGCAAAATAAAATTTTCGCCTATTCAACAAATCCGGCTGTTTCTTTGAACGACCTGGTGGCCGACAGCAATTTGGTGGAAATTAATCTAAAACTTCGGAATACCGACCCTGTTGGCCTGTTGAAGTTTTATTGCACCATAAACGGAGTTAAATATCTCGCCACACTCAGTACTCGTCTTAATACAACCCAAATCAGTGCCGATCTGGTTCGGTTAATTACAGGTAAAAAATCCACCTTGAAAGTAGAAATTGAATCTCTGAAAATCGGTTCTCGTGAATTTTCAGGAGTAGCATGCGAAGTAAATAATGACCTGATGATACTGGAACCGGAAAATACCGAATTTATCAGTATCATTATCGGGATGGATGTAATTAGTCAATGTCTGTGGACAATTGATTTTATAAATGGTCAAATGCTTATTCAGTAAAATAGAATCGAAAACTAAAGGAAATGCCCCTGATCTTAAAAACTCAGAGGCATTTCTATATCTTATATATGCGTATTCTATTACTTTGTCAGCCAGTCAATCAGGTTGAAGCGCATGACCAGTCCGATGGTAATGATACTTACCATAGTAGCCAGTTTAATGGCAATATTCAGAGAAGGACCACTGGTATCCTTGAGTGGATCACCCACGGTATCTCCGGTCACGGCCGCTGAATAACTGTTCATTACAACCGTAAATTTCTCTTTTAAATCTTTCATATCCATCAGGGCCTGACGCTCTTCAGAGTCAAGTTTCAGATACAGTTTGAATACCAGGCGGTCCTCCTGATTCAGTTTCCGGTATAAAGCATTCAGGGTCTCATCGTCGGATTCGCTGATCTCTTTCCCACCAAACCGTTTGATGGGAATACTCAGTGACGTGCCTTTTTGAACATATTCCGTTTCCATATAGTCAATAATAGTTGCCAGGTAATCGGAAGCCTCTTCATCAATACTGAACGCCAGCGGATTCATGTTCACCAGTTCATATAGAAAAGTGGAATAATCTCTTGTCAGAAAAAAGGGCCACAGTCCGCGGTTAGAGATTTTCTTGATACCGGCACTGATCTGGAATTTCAGTTCCGATTTGGATCGCTCGATATATTTCTTGGCATTGTCCCATGCACCACCAGCATTGGCCATATAAATAGCAAAAAGGAAACCGACCAGCAGGTTGCCCATCAGCAATCCGACGATCGCAATCGGTCCGAGAATCAAGCCGGTAAATATCGGGGTCAGGATCACGATGAGGGCAGGGGTTACCATTTTCTTCTGCGCGGCGAGAGTGGAAATGCGCACACAGCTGGCGTAATCCGGTGTGGTCTCGCCAGTCATAACACCTTTGATCTCGCGGAACTGGCGCCGTACTTCATCAATCATTTCTCCAGCCGCCACCGAGACCGCCTCGATGGTTTTACTGGAAAATG
>CAZAKB010000324.1:0-1948 GCA_964485475.1 uncultured bacterium | reverse complement strand
AGGAGGTTGTCAGGATGATCCTCCCATTTTTAATTATAATTCCGTTACTGGCCGCTTTTCTGATTACCCTGATTTCCGGTGAAAAGGATAATTGGGCCATCGTATTGTCAGTGTTGGCAGAAATGTCGTTACTGACATTAGCACTATTCAGTTTTTTCACTACCGGAAATGATACCTTCGTCTATGAGATGAGCGGTTGGAAAATTCCGCTGACGATTTGCCTGGTTCAGGACGCACTATCAGGCTTTATGCTGGTAATCGTTAACCTGATTGCGTTAACATCACTGATGTTTTCGATCAGTTATATCCGCCAGTATTCGAGCCCGTGGAAATATTATGCGCTGTTTATGCTGCTGATTACAGGTATGAATGGCGTGATTGCAACCGGTGATATTTTTAATTTATTTGTATTTATGGAAATCGCACTGTTTGCAGCCTATGCATTGGTCGCTTTTGGAGCAAAAGCCGAAGAATACGAAGCGGCGTTTAAATACGCTGTGATGGGATCGATCTCATCGACCCTGATTCTGCTGGGAATCGGAATTCTTTATGCCAGTACATCGACCCTGACCATGGCCAACATTGCAGCCGAGTTACAAACCAAGAGTCCGCAGGTGACATACTGGGTGGCCGCTGTTTTCATGGTCGGATTCGGCCTGAAATCGGCCGTTATGCCGTTCCATGCATGGTTACCGGACGCCCATTCGTCAGCACCAGCTCCAATATCATCAATGCTTTCCGGTGTGCTGATTAAAGCATTGGGCATTTATGCCATCATCCGAATATTCTTTAATATATTTGGAGCACCACCGGTATTTTTGACGATTTTCATGGTACTCGGATCAATCTCGATCATTGTTGCATCCTATCTGGCGTTAGGGCAATGGGATTTGAAGCGATTGCTGGCTTATAGTAGTATCAGCCAGATCGGTTTTATTTTATTGGGTTTGGGCATTGGTACTAAATTAGCAATCCTGGGTGCCGTATTTCATATTCTGAACCATGCGATATTCAAATCGCTACTGTTTTATAACGCAGGTGCGGTCGAGATGGCGCTTGGCACTCGTGATCTCCGGAAGATGGGGAATCTGAAAGGTGCATTACCGGTAACAACAAGTACATCGATGATCGCGAGCCTGTCGGTAGCCGGTCTGCCACCGTTTAATGGTTTCTTCAGTAAGCTGATTATCATCATCGCAGCGGTTCAATCACAACATATTGCATATGCTATCATTGCGGTGATTGGCAGTTTACTGACACTAGCTTATTTTATGAAAGTCCAACGCTATGGATTCCATGGCGAGACGGTTATAACCGAAATCAAGAAACCTATCAGTCTGGGTATGAAATCAGCGATGATAATTCTCGCGGTTTTATGTGTTGTTGCCAGTATTCTGATTATTCCCGGCATTAGAGAAATCACACTGGATCCGGTTGTATCGGTCATTATGAGTAAAACCGGGTACATTCAATCGGTGATAGGGAGGTAGTATGAAAATCCAACAACGCAGTCGGCTATTTGTGTTTATTTTCTCTTTCCTGGTTTGGTGTGCACTGACCAGTATTAAAGATATCCAGGAGGTCGTTGCCGGTGTAATTGTAGCAGCCCTGGTCAGCATTGTTGCCGGTAAATTTCTGATCACATCGGAAAAAAGTGAACATATTTTTAAACGAATATTTTCATCAATTCATTACCTGTTTAAGTTTCTTTGGGAAATGGCCAAAGCCAATCTGCATGTCGCATATATAGTCCTTCACCCCAGTTTGCCAATCAAACCGGGAATCGTAAAAATAAAAACCAATTTGACTAAAGATTCAGCGATAACTGTGCTAACCAGTTCAATCACATTGACTCCAGGAACATTGACAGTTGATATTAATCCGGATAAAAAAGAGATTTATGTCCACTGGATTGATGTCCTTTCGACTGATATAAATGAAAATACAA
>CAZAKB010000323.1:0-1953 GCA_964485475.1 uncultured bacterium | reverse complement strand
CTTCATTGAGGGCTTCCTGGAAATTTTGTTGAGTCACTTTCAAACTGCTCAGCTCTTCATAAGGTATATAGTCAGAACTAAAATCTACCTTCGGGAAAAAACTCCGCAGACAGCTCATGGCCGCTTCCCGGCAAACGGCTTCCAGATCGGCGCCGACAAATCCATGAGTAACGGCCGCCAACCGGTCAAGATCGACATCCTCCCCAAGAGGCATGCCTCTGGTATGGATTTCCAGGATTTCCTTACGGCCGTTTTTATCAGGAATCCCAATACTGATTTCCCTGTCAAATCTTCCTGGTCTCCTGAGTGCCGGATCAAGAACATTGGGTATATTCGTAGCGCCAATCACCAGAACCTGGCCTCTGGATTTCATACCATCCATTAAAGCCAACAGTTGCGCGACCACGCGTTTTTCTACGTCTCCGATGACTTTTTCCCGCTTGGGAGCGATGGCGTCTATTTCATCCAGAAAAATGATACTGGGCGCATGTTTTTCGGCGTCCTGGAAGATATTGCGCAAATTGGCTTCGCTCTCGCCGTAAAACTTATGGATTATTTCCGGACCGTTTACCGACAGAAAGTAGGCTTCGGTTTCCTGGGCGACAGCCCTGGCGATCAAGGTTTTCCCTGTTCCCGGTGGACCGATCAGCAGAACTCCCTTTGGCGGTTCAATACCGAGTCTTTTGAAAATAGAGGGATATTTAAGAGGAAGTTCGATCATTTCCCGAACACGTTGAATCTCCCTGTGTAATCCGCCAATGTCTTCATAGGATATACGTCCCTTAACCGCTTCAGCCGTTTTTTCTTCGGCAATTTCTATTGCCGTCTGGGAGTCGATCACAACGGGGCCGTCGGGAAAAGTCTTTGAAACCAGGAATTCCTGAGCCGTAGTTCCGAAAAGCAGAGCCCGAATCTTATCTCCAACCATTACAGGAAGACCTTCCATTATTTTTCCAAGATAGCTATGTCTTGTTCTTCCTGATAATGAAACAGTTAATGGAGTAAGTAATATTTTTCTGGCTGGTTGAGATTCAACCGGTGCCAAAGTTACTTTCTCATCAATTCCAACACCGGCATTATGGCGAATAAGTCCATCAATCTGGACAATACCTTTTCCACGCATATCTTGAAAAGTTGGCATAGCTTTAACGACAGTCTTTCTTTTACCCTCAATCTCTAATGTTTCGCCAATCTGTATTTTGATTTTTTTTATCAATTCGGGATCAAGTCTGGCAATGCCCCTGCCAACATCTTTCGGTAAAGACTCCGCAACTCGTAATGTAATTTGCCCAGGGATGTTCATAGTTAGTCTCCGTTCTTGATTATTTTTTCTTAAAGCGAACTTCAAATACTCCGTTTTTATGTGAGCGAGATAACGCTTCCGGTTCTACCTGCGTAGGCAGCAGAATTTCTTTGCGATATTTTCTTTTTACTCCCTCAGCAGACAGGATAAGCACATCACCTTTTATTTCCAATTTTACATCCTGCTCATTTACACCCGGCATTTCAGCTACTATCTGAACTTCGCTATCCTCTTCAAAAATATCAACAATAGGTTCGCGAGTTTCTTCAACAACTGGTCCCTTCGGAGTGGATTTAACGTTGCCAAAAGGCTCAACGGTGGGTTTACCACCCAGCCCCATTTTTACGGAGAACCCATAGACTCCTTTTAGGTCTTTCAGGGCTCCTTCTCCCTGGAATTCTTTTGTTTTTTCTACAAATTCCTCGCCTTTTTCCGACATTTTACCAACAAGATCAACAAAGTTGCCAATACCCTTAAAAAGATTCCCCAAACCTAAATCAATATGAATACCGGGCTCATCTCCCGACTGTTTTTTTTCACTATCTGCCATGATAACCTCCTACTAATTTATTGATTAATACTTTAAAGAAATATTCATTTAAATTCTAACGGTTTACCAATGCTTTTCTTCACACCTGTCAGGTTTATTA
>CAZAKB010000322.1:0-1960 GCA_964485475.1 uncultured bacterium | reverse complement strand
TGGGATTTAGCATATAATTGTATCGATAAAACCAAACGTGAACCCTTTCTAAATAGGAGGTCATCGTGATTGAAGTACGAAATCTGGTGAAACACTACGGAGATGTCAAAGCCGTTGAAGACATTTCCTTTTCGGTCAAAAACGGCGAAATTCTGGGATTTTTGGGTCCCAACGGTGCCGGAAAGACGACGACCCTGAAAGTCATTACCGGGTATCTGTCACCCACGTCTGGAAACGTTTTCGTGGATGATATCAATGTTCTGGATGATTCAATGGAAATTCGCAAAATGATAGGCTACCTGCCGGAAATGAATCCGTTGTATCATGATATGCAGGTATATGATTTTCTTGAATTCGTTGCCCAGGCGAGAGAGATTGACAAGAACATTTTCCGGTCACGCCTGAATGAAGTCATTGAGTTATGCGGCCTGAAGGGCGTCGTCCACAAAAACATCAATGAACTGAGTAAAGGTTACTGTCAGCGGGTTGGTCTGGCGCAGGCGATCATCCATGATCCAAAAATCCTGATCCTGGATGAACCGACATCGGGTCTCGATCCGAATCAGATTGTGGAGATTAGAAAACTGATCCGGCATCTCGGGAAAGAGAAAACCGTGATCATCTCCAGCCATATTCTACAGGAAATGCAGGCCACGGCAGACCGGATGATCATTATCAACAAAGGTGAAATTGTTGCCAATGGTACTGTGGAAGAGTTGATGAGCGATTTCAAAGGCAAGACCCGGTTGACTCTGGAACTGAAGAATGCCAGTGAAGAATCGGTCAAAAAGGTTCAGTCCTTTCAGGACAGTATTCTGCTTTCTCAGTATGAAGTAAAAGGTGATAATGTCACTGCCGTTCTGGAGTATCCTAATGAAATCGATCCCCGGGAAGACATTTTTAAGCATGCGGTAAAAAGCAAATGGACCGTGCTGGAAATGAGCCGCCACAAGACGAGTCTTGAGGACGTGTTCCGGAATCTTACGATTGAAGGAGGCAACAATGCGAAATAATTACACAATTCTTTACCGGAAAGAGGTCTCATCCTTTTTTAACAGCCCGGTTGCCTATATCACGCTGGTTGTGTTTCTGCTGATCAATGCCTGGTTTGCCATGAGCACCTTTTTCCTGATCAATGAATCCGATCTACGTACACTGTTTTCCATTGTACCAATTGTCTACTTGTTCTTTGTGCCGGCGATTACCATGAGCCTGATCGCCAAGGAAAAAAACACCGGAACCATGGAATTTATTACGACATTACCCTTTTCCGACGGGGATATCATCGTGGCAAAATTCCTGGCTGCACTGACGCTGGTCGGTGCGGCATTGGCATTTACCTTGGTGCATCTGATTACGCTGCTGATGATTGGCAATAACATCGATATCGGGGCGCTCCTGTCCGGGTATCTGGGCTTGCTACTGGTCGGTGCCGCCTATACGGCTATCGGAACTTTCGGCAGTACTGTTACCGACAATCAGATTACCGCATTTCTGATCAGTTTTATGATAATCTTCATCTTTTTCATACTCGATAAAATTCTGATTTTTGTGCCCGGCTTTCTGGGATCCATTTTTCAGTTTCTGAGTATCGATTATCATTTAAACAACATCTCCAGAGGAGTGATTGACTCACGGAACCTGATTTATTTCGGCTCACTAATTTCCTTTTTCCTGCTGGTGAGCGTTCGAATTCTGGAAATGAGGAAGTGGAGGTAGAAATGACAATTATAGCAAACAAAAAACAATTTACTTTGTATATTGTTATGCTCGCGGCGATCATCGTGATTTTCAACTTTGTGTCGCGGGCCCTGTTTGTCCGTTTTGATTTAACGGAAAACAATATGTATTCACTGTCGAATTCCAGTAAAAAAGTGATCGAGAAACTGGATGACCGCATGGTTGCCAAAGTGTTTTTCTCAAAGGACATTCCCGGGCAGCTCGCGAATTCCCGGCGCTA
>CAZAKB010000321.1:0-1971 GCA_964485475.1 uncultured bacterium | reverse complement strand
CAATCCGTTTCTATTGCGTTACCGTGGATTTATCAACGCGTACACCGGGGCCCATAGTTGTCGTGAGAGTTAATTTTTTAAAATAAATACCTTTACTGACCGTTGGACGCATACGCATCAGAGCCGTTATCAGCGTTTTAATATTCTCAATAAGGTTTTCTTTGGGAAATGATTTTTTTCCAACTGGTGAATGAATAATTCCGTGTTTATCCACACGGAATTCTATCCGTCCTGATTTAATCTCTTTTACAGCAGCTCCAACATCCATTGTGACTGTTCCGGTTTTTGGATTCGGCATCAATCCCTTTGGTCCGAGAATACGTCCAAGTTTCCCAACCTGCCCCATGACATCGGGAGTCGCGATAATCACGTCTATATCCGACCAACCATTCTGGATCTTTTCAATATACTCTTCCAGTCCAACATAATCTGCACCGGCCTTCTGGGCTTCGTCAACCTTGGCTTTTGTCATTACCAGAACACGAACCTTGCGGCCGGTTCCGTGAGGAAAAGATACGGTTCCGCGAATATTCTGGTCGGCATGTCTGGGATCAACACCCAGATTTACATGAGCTTCAAAGGTTTCATCAAACTTTGTTCCATCGAGATTCTGCAGAAGTTCAACAGCGTCTTCGATAGAATAATCTCTGTTTCGATCAACTTTTTTTAAATTAATGGCTACCCTTTTCGAGACTTTCATATAACTGAATCCTCTATTCTTTTATCAATATGCCCATGCTACGGGCGGTTCCTTTAATCATCTCCATAGCACGTTCAACCGTGTGCGCATTTAAATCAGGCATCTTCGTTTCAGCAATTTCCCTTACCTGAGCTATGGTTATTGAACCGATTTTGGTTTTATTCGGTTCTCCCGATCCCTTCGGTAATTTGGCGGCCTTTTTAATTAATACCGCAGCTGGAGGAGTTTTTGTAATAAATGTAAATGAACGATCGGCATAGACTGTAATAACCACCGGAATAATTAATCCCAGCTTATCTTGAGTTCTTGCATTAAATGTTTTACAAAACTCTACAATATTAACACTGTGCTGACCCAAGGCCGGACCGACTGGCGGTGACGGATTCGCTTTACCAGCTTCAATATGTAATTTGATTAATGCAACTACCTTTTTTGCCATAATATCACCTATTTCTCCAATTCAACCTGTAAAAAATCTATTTCTACCGGACTCGGACGGCCAAAGATACTAACCATCACTTTTAATTTCTGTTTATCTTCATTGATTTCCTGAACAACCCCGCGAAAATCAACAAATGGTCCGTCAACTACCTTAACCGGGTCACCCATTTTAAAAGGTGTTGCCATGACTTCCCGGCCATCTTTTTTCTCAACCTCGCCCATGATCCGCTTGACCTCTTCAGGTCTCAACGGTTGCGGTTTACCTTTTGGGCCGGGAAAAGACATAACTCCGGGAATATTCTCAACCAGAAACTGGGATTCTTTGGTTATTTCCATATTGACAATAACATAACCGGGATAAAAAACTTTATTTCGAACACGCTTTTTACCTTCGCGCATTTCCATAATGTTTTCCGAAGGAACCAGCACCTCTGGCACCATATCCTTCATTCCGGCGCGTTCGGCTTCCAAAAGAATCGCTTCCCGGACTTTTTTCTCTTTACCTGAGTAACATTTTAATACATACCAGTTCATGATAACTCTATAGTATTATGTGTACAAGTTTTGACAAAATAATGTCGACAATAAACAGGAACACAGACAAAATTAAAGAAAGTACCAGCACAACGATTGTAGAACCCTTTAACTCCTGCCAAGTGGGCCATGAAACTTTTTTCATTTCAAAAACGACACCATCAAAAAAGTCTGTGATTTTTTTAAACATGTCCGCTTCCCCTAATTAATGACATCCGGAAACTTGTGAGCGACTACATTCATAGCAGGTGAGGCAGGAATTGAACCCGCAACCCCTGGTTTTGGAGACCAGTGCT
>CAZAKB010000320.1:0-1976 GCA_964485475.1 uncultured bacterium | reverse complement strand
TGCCCGTAGTGGGTAAAGCGGACAATGCCTTTTTTATCGATGATTACCTGGGCGGGCATGCGGCCGAACTTGAACAGTTTGATTTCCTGGCCGTACAGTTTCAAAATGCTGTGGGTTGGATCGGGAATGCCGGTAAAGGGCAGGTTTTCTTTATGAAAATACTCAGTGAATGCTTCCGGCGATTCAGGGCCAAGAACAATTATTGCTGCATTTAATGATTTGAATTTCCCATACTCCTGACGCAACTGCGCCATATGCCGACGGCAAAAGGGTCAGACAAAGCCGCGGTTGAAGACCAGGATGACATTTGATTTTTCCCGGAAATCCTGCACTCGAACTATGTTTCCCAGGTAATCGGCCCGGGTAAAATCCGGAGCCGGCAGATCGATTTTCACTTTTGGCATTTTTGGTATCTCCTTTAAATAAAGGGTCAATTATTGAAGATATAAAAACTCCAGCGGGGCTTTTTATGGGATTCCCGGAATGAATCCACACTCGCTGATTGTGATTTCCCACGCCGGACATCGCAGGCATAATAGAGCACAAATTCCAACTGGGCAGAATCGGTACCGTATTCCCGATCGAACTGAGCAGCAATATTATTGGCAGGCAAAGTCAATATCCCGGCAATATCGGAAAAATCGAAATGTAATCCGGTTTTATTTGTAGCCGGTTCGTAGGATTTGTAAATCAATTCGGAACAGACCAGCTCATTATCCGAAAGCAGGCTGAACGTATAGTCATAACCCCGTCCCCAATATTGGAAAGCGGTTTCGATGGCCTGGGCTTTGGCGAGTTTGGAGAGGCGAGGTCTCAGGCAGACGGCATGATCGGCTTTTCCGACAGATCCGAATACTGAGTGAAAGACAATGCCCTCTTTTAAACCCTCAATAATCTGGTTTTCTTCGTTATCCTCACCAAGGATATAGGCTGAATAGGCTTTCGGGTATTTTCGTTTAAGGAAGTCCGAGAAACCACTGCAATCGGGGTCTTTACGTTGGTAATAACCAGTTATTTCGGTAGTATCGCTCCAGGTTTCCAATTCTGACGGGCTGCCAAGATATAATGCCGAATGGGGCCAGAAACCGGGAATACCAAGGTTCGTCATACGCCATTCACCGCGCTCCAGGATAATGTCGCCCGGCTCTGCCTTCTGGATGAATTGCCGGCATTGCCGATTGGATATAAAACCCTCTCTCCGGGTTGTAAATCGGGTATGCGCCATAAACAGGGCGACTCCTTTTTGAATTGGAAAAACCATCTTCAGGGAATTGTCTTTGATAGATTCCAGATAATTTGCGAATACCAGGGACATCCGCTTTGATTTCAGGATTTTCTGGGACTGAGAATAATGGGATTCGACTAAGGGGAACAACTGGCTTGTCAATGATTGCTCCGAACCCGCCGATAATTCTGTCATGAGGATTTTATATTTTTGGTAGTCCTCGTTGATTTTAAAATACTCATTCAGGTTTAATATTTGCCATTTAAATTTTGTATATAGTCCGCGGGGGATATTGTACTCGGGAATAGGTTCATCCAATAATACTTCAAAAGGGGCGATGAAAGCGGTCTTTTCAATAAAATCCAGTCCCGAAGAAACCAGCATTAAATAGGAACTAAATCCAAGCACGAAGGCGTCGTTCTGATAGGCCGGATGCAATTCCGGATAATCCAGATATTCGAGCATCAATTTGGTCAAAACAAATACCTGGTCGAGATATTGAACCCAGATATCCTTGATTTCCTGGCGCTGGATATGATCTAAGAGTACCGGTTTTTCGGATTGAAAAACGGAAAAGTACTGTTTTTCACGGTCTTGAATTCGTACCAGGTTCTGCTCAACAATTGTCAGAATCTGAGCATCCGTTTCTATTTTTTCAGACAATTCAGTATCGGCCAGATTACTGGTATCCACCGGATGAATATTGGAATAATACCGGTTGCATCCCGATAAAAGACAGACGATCAGAATA
>CAZAKB010000319.1:0-1985 GCA_964485475.1 uncultured bacterium | reverse complement strand
CCATCGTACCGGTCCGAATTACTCACGATCTGTTTATAAAGAGCCACTGCCGTGGAATCATGAATTGGTTCACAGGATTCTTCGTCAATGCGTAAGAGTTGTTGGTGTTGTGCGATAACCCGGGATTTCATTGTTGTGTGCCGTTTCGGAATTTCATGAATCAGCGGTTCGATATTGCGTTGATTGCACAATTCGAGCAAAACATTTTTATGATTATCATCGCCACAAATTCCAGCGAGAGTTACCTTGCTGCCCAGGCTTGCCAGATTTGCGGCGACATTCCCGGCTCCTCCAAGGCGGTTTTCTTTGGTCTTTACCTGGATAACCGGGACCGGCGCTTCCGGTGAAATTCGACTGACCGATCCCCAGATATAATTATCGAGAATCAAGTCGCCGACGACCAGAATATTCAGTGAAGAAATGTCATTGAACAGTGTCCGTAAGACATTTTTTGATATATTATGATAAGGCGACATATTACTCTCAATTTATGTAATAATAATTTTTGTACCAGTCGATAAACCGCTTCACTCCCAATTCAATTCCCGTGGATGGATTAAATCCAAGAATTTTGCGGGAATGGTCTATATCGGCGAAGGTTTCCGGAACATCGCCGGGCTGAATCGGCATAAAATTAATATTTGCCTGTTTACCAAGATTATTTTCAATCAATCGGATAAAGTCCATCAGGTCTTCGCTGCGATGATTTCCAAGGTTGAATATCTCGTAATCAGATGGTGTGTTGAGGGCGGCAATAATCCCGTCCACAATATCATCAACATAAGTAAAATCCCGTCGCATTTTTCCATTGTTATAAACATCAATGGGCTCTCCGGAGATGATTTTTTTTGTAAAGATAAACAGAGCCATATCAGGTCTGCCATAGGGGCCGTAAACAGTGAAAAATCGTAAACCCGTTGTCGGCATTTTAAATAAATGTGAATAGGTGTGTGCCATCAATTCATTTGACTTTTTTGAAGCGGCATAGAGCGAAATTGGGTGGTCGACATTATCATCAACAGAAAAGGGAAGTTTTTTATTGTTTCCATAAACACTGGAGCTGGAGGCGTAAACAAAATTGGTGACCTGAGCGCGCTTTGAAAGTTCGATAATGTTCAGAAATCCCTCGAGATTTGATTTTTGATAGGCAAAGGGATTTATCAATGAATACCGGACACCGGCTTGGGCAGCGAGGTTACAGACCTGTTGTATATTATGTGCTTCAAATACAGATTCCAATGCTTTAAAATCGCACAGATCGTTTCGGTAAAAGCTAAATCGTTCCGATTTTTCCAATATTTTTAACCGGGCTTCTTTCAATGATGGGTCGTAATAATCGTTCACACTGTCGTATCCGACAACGTGAGCACCGTTCTCCAAAAGTTTTTTACATAGATGAAAACCAATAAATCCTGCGGCACCGGTGACTAAAATTGACATAGATATCTCACTTTTTTCTGTTCCAATATGAAACTTATACAATTCGGACAATAAATAAAAATTACTTTTAAGTGTAAATTTTCTATTGAATTCTAAAATAATTGTATTAACTTTCGAGGCTTTTTCAATTTTCGAGTTCACCGCTAATATTTGGATGGTAGTTGGAACGAGACTTCTGGGACTCGATTTCCACTGGAAATATACGCCACCATAGCTCAGCTGGTAGAGCGGCTGATTTGTAATCAGCGGGTCGCGGGTTCGATCCCTGCTGGTGGCTCAACGAATTGAGAGTGGTTTTTGAAATGGAGATTTGACGATTACCAATGCCCAGGATTAAGGGTTTTTGGGAGAGAGTATTTGCTTTCGCTAGGTCAAATAGTTTTAATTTTAAGAACCGTATACAACTTCCATCACTTAAATCAGAATTAAAACGGGTCGGTGGCCGAGTGGTTAATGGCAGCAGACTGTAAATCTGCCGGCGAAACGCCTACGGTGGTTCAAATCCATCCCGGCCCACATCTTCCTGCGGGTGTAGCTTAGTGGTA
>CAZAKB010000318.1:0-1996 GCA_964485475.1 uncultured bacterium | reverse complement strand
AGAGTTCTTTCAGTTATTAAACGATCATAAGGTAAGATACCTGCTTGTCGGCGGCTACGCTTTTGCTGTCCACGCATTCCCGCGCTATACCAATGATCTGGATATCTGGCTGGACAGTAGTAAGGAAAATGCGATACAAGTATTAAACGTGTTAAGAGACGTTGGATTTCAGGAATTGGGTATCAGTATCGATGATCTGACATCTCCCGATAGAATTATTCAGATAGGTGATCCGCCTTTAAGGATTGATCTGATAACAGATATCGATGGCGTTGATTTTAATACGGCCTGGGATAATAAAGACACATCAAATTATGGAAAACAAAAGATTAATATCATCAATCGCGACTTGTTCATCCAGAATAAATCAGCATCAGGCAGACAAAAAGATAAAGAAGACCTCGAAAAACTGAAATAAACAAGCATTGGATTTTAATTCCTCTCGCCAAGACCGCAATGATCGCAAAGTATATAAAAAATATATAAGGAGCTTAGCGCTCACCGCGTCACCGCGAGAAATACTAAAAAAGAACCCTCAGCATGAATTCATAAATGAATAAAAACCTTAACAAACCGGATATTTCACAAGGTGAGATCGTTATCTATCAACCTGCAAGTGAAGAAAACATCCAGCTCGAAGTAAGAGTTGAAGATGAATCGGTGTGGCTCACCTAAGCATAAATGTCCGAACATTTTGAATATAGCAAACAAAACATTATCCTACATATCAATAACATTTTCAAAGAAAGAGAACTAAATCAATCATCAACTGTAAAGGAATACTTGACCGTTCAAATGGAAGGGTATAGACAGATTAAACGAAAATTAGCAATGTCCAATCTGGATATTCGTAATATAAAAAGGGTTATCACGGATGAATCCTTTTAAATACGGAACGGTTGTCGAAGAACCATTCTTTTTCGACCGCAAAGATGAATTGAAACGAATTGTTGAAACCTTGAAAGGTGGCAACAACGTGGTTCTCTATGCACCGAGACGTTATGGAAAAACATCTCTCGTAATTAAAGCAATGGACGGCTTGATAAATGATGGAATAATTGATAAACAAGGCAATCATTATCCATTTAACGATCCATTCTTTAAACGAACTATATTACGCCTGTCAGCGTAACGCCCGGCGGCGTAATGAAATGGAGACTGATCGCGGCCAAGTCTGGAATAAAATGTAAAATGGTTAATGTACAATGATACCCGGCTGCCATTAACAGGATAAAGAAGCACATGTTGCTCAAAGTAAAAAAGAGTTCATAGCCAAATTAAATATTTCTCTAAAAGAAGCATGTGAAACTGTTTATCCCGAAGGGATCCCTGTGGGATTGGCTAAGATTATTAAAGGAAAGTGGCTATATACAAAAAGACGATCTAATAAACGAATCTGTAGAAATTTCCAAAATTCTTACATCAATCATTAAGACAACTAATGAAAATCTTCTTAGAAGAAAATAATTATAATTTATACGCTGACCATTTTATATTAATAAAAGCGTCCTTTGCGTTCTTAGCCCCGGCAAGCCGGGATAAACTCTTCTTAGCCCCGAAGGGGATCCTTCGGAGCGAGAGACAAAATAAAAGCACCTTGCTACTCTTCGTGAGAGATGAAAAATAATATTCCATACGATTTGGAATTTGATCTGAAACTTGGCGAAGGTCAGTTTATCGAATTTAAAGACTCATTGGATAAAAGTTTATCAAAAGAAATGGTAGCATTTGCTAACGCTTCCGGTGGTATTATATACCTTGGTATTAACGATGCGGGACAAAAAAAAGGGATTGAAATTACAAACCGGCTGAAATCTCAGATTCAAGATATGGCCCGGAATTGTGATCCACCGATTATTATCGTTACTACTGAAATAAATGATGCCTGTAATCGAAATAATAATTCATGTAATTTGGGGTTTTCCGATACATTTTGGGTAACAATAGGTTCCAATTTTACGACTATACCGGGAAATTTCACCGAAGATTTCACCGA
>CAZAKB010000317.1:0-1998 GCA_964485475.1 uncultured bacterium | reverse complement strand
TTTTCTCATTTAGTTATTCCGCTGCATGCTTGAATAGAGATGTATATCTTTTCTGAACCTTATTATTCTTTATTGCTAAAGCCATGGCCTTTTTGGTTCCTATAATAACCATCAATTGTGATGCGCGTGTTATAGCAGTATAGAGCAAATTCCGTTGAAGCATCATATAATGAGAAGTAGTTAAGGGTAAAATCACACATGGATATTCACTCCCCTGACTCTTATGAACAGATACTGCGTAGGCCAGAGTTATCTCGTCCAATTCAGAAAAATCATATTCTACAATCCGGTCATTAAAGTCGATTTCCATTACCTGGTTCTCAATATTAACATGGTGTATAAAACCCAGATCGCCATTAAATACATCTTTATTATAATTATTCCGCAACTGCATGACCTTGTCGTTCTTCTTGTAATATCTCCCGCCTCGCTGAAAAATTATATCGTTGTGATTTAATTCTTCCTGGAAGAGATTATTCAAATTATTTGCCCCACTAGCCCCTCTGTACATAGGGGTCAGGACCTGAATATCTTTAACGTGATTAAAACCATATTTCCCGGGCAATCTCCGTTTGCATAAATCAAGTATTATGGGTGGTATCTGTTCATTATCTTCCTCTTCGATAAAGAAGAAATCAGAATCTCGCTTGTTTGTAATATCGGGAAATAAACCCTTATTAATTCTGTGAGCATTCACAATAATTTTACTTTTTTCAGCCTGGCGGAATATTTTTGAGAGATTGGTGACAGGAATTATTTCAGAGCCAATCATGTCACGTAAAATATTGCCGGCGCCAACCGACGGAAGTTGATCGACATCTCCCACAAGAACCAGGATTGTTTTCGCACTAACTGCTTTGAGCAGGTTATTCATCAGGATTGTATCTATCATAGATACTTCATCGACTACTAAAAGGTCGGTTTGCAATGGATTTTCACTATTATAAGTGAACTGGTTATTTGATGGTTTATATTCCAACAACCTATGAATCGTCTTGGCTTCAAACCCGATGACTTCGTTCATTCTCTTGGCTGCCCTTCCAGTGGGAGCAGCAAGCAATATTTTGTTCTTGAGCTGTTTATGAATATCAACAATTCCAATCAGAGTGGTTGTTTTCCCGGTACCTGGCCCCCCGGTTAAAATGGATATTCTATATTTCAAGGATTTACGGATTGCCTCTAATTGTTCTTCTGAAAAATGATCTTGCCCGATTCGCAAAGATTTAATTCGGGAGTTGGATATATCTATTTGTTTAGAGGACAAACTTTTGACTTTGTTTGATATCCCGACTTCGGCATAATAAAACGGAGGGATATATATTTTCTCATTTTTTCTAATGATTAATTCTTCGGAAACCATTTCTTCAAGAACAGGACTGGATTCGTTTAAATTAACATTTAGAACTGTATTACATCTCTGAACAAGTTCTGACAGCGGCAAGTAAATGTGTCCATCATCCGAGGCTTCGTTTAAGACATATAAGATTCCCGCTTTGACCCGCACAGGATTTTGATCCTCGTAACCCAGGCTTTTTCCAATCTTATCCGCGGTCTTAAATCCAATACCCCAGATATCATAGGTAAGTTGATAGGGATTCTCTTTAACAATTTTGTTGGATTCGTCACCGTATTTTTTGTAGATCTTGATCGCATAGGTATTGCTGATGTTATGAGACTGAAGGAAAATCATGATATCTTTAATTGCTTTTTGTTCTTCCCAGCCCGTTGCTATCATGTCGACCCGTTTTTTGCCGACGCCCTCAACTTCAATGAGCCTCTCGACATCATTTTCTATGATATCCAGAGTTTTTTCTTTAAAAAAACCTGTAATTCTATTAGCAGTAACAGGGCCGATGCCCTTTATTAATCCGGAGCCCAGGTATTTAGTAATTCCGGAAATGGTTGCCGGATAAATCGTCGAAAAACTTATCACCTTAAATTGGCGGCCATATTGAGGATGCGAAATCCAATGCCCGGTTAATTTAACGGTCTCGCCAA
>CAZAKB010000316.1:0-2003 GCA_964485475.1 uncultured bacterium | reverse complement strand
CCCTTTACTCATATTCACCTCCATTTCAAATCTTATGAGTGAATATAAGAATTTAGGTGGTCAGATTGTGTCGTTCTATAATATACTTATTGAATTATTTATTTCTGCTGGTAATTATATTTACATAAAGTTATTACATGGATAATTTCCAATATTTTTGAAGCCTCACAAGTTGAATATTAATTAACCTTTCTTTTCAAATTCCCATCAATCTTTCCAATACATTAAAAAATTCTACAATTCCTCATGATATATTGTGAAATCCAAAACAAATATATCAATTTCCAATGCCAACAAAAGAGTTTTTAGTTTTTGTCTACGCCCCCTATCCATTTGTTCGAACTCTTTACAAGGATTACTTTCGGGGGTTATTAATATAGATGGAACAATCTTAATGTTCTCTGGAATTACTCCTTGTTTGCTAAAATAATCTCGAATCAATTTATCACTATCAATAATCCGAAAATACGTAAATATCTCTAGGACAGTCCTAAGTAAAGTTTCCTTACTGTCCTCATATTTAAATTCAATCAAACGTAAAATTTTCCATTTTTCATCATAGGATATTAAATCAATTTTTCCAGCACGGTCCGATTGGCTATCTTTTAAGGGAATTTGGTAATCAATTATAGAACCCAGGCCCTTGAAATTAAGCCCCGTAATTCGTTTGGCAAAATTTTCTTCATTACGATTACTATCAGAACAATCAAACTCAATTTTATGATGATTTCCCAAACAATAGGATTTTGTTCTCGATATTTTCCCTATTTTATCAAACTCTTTTAAATTTCTTAACAATTCATTTGAAATCACTTCTGAATAAAACTCCTTTGTATCACTTGTTTCTCCAACCCAATTAATACATTTGGATTTATACAAGTTTTCAATGGGAGTCATCTGCGAGTACAAATTGTCAATTGTTTGTTGTTTTGTGTACGCCATAATTAATTTTCCTTTAGATTATAAATAGAATTTAGTGACCCATCATTAATATTGTGCGGATAATATTTTACCTGTAACATTTACCAAAACATTTTGGTCTATTTGGAGAAGTAAATTTTCCTGAGATTTTCTACTTCTGCTTTAATCATATCAATTAACTTTTGAGGTGATAGCACTTCCGCAAATGCTCCCCAGCGCAAAATCCAGGCAACTAATTCATAAGAAACGGTGATATTCATTTCCAGGATAATTGAGCCATCTTCATTTTTCGTTATCTTTTGGTCTTTCTGCCAAATCCGCTCGGCAATTCTCCCTGCTACATCGGAGTAAAATTTAATTTGCACAGATTCCGGTTCAGCATGCCAGATTCCTAATGCACTGGACATATACTTTTCCAAATTGAAATCCGGACTGCGTTCGAAAGTCTCATTTAAAATTTCCAACTTTTCAATACGATGGATCAGTAGATGGATAACCTTCTTATGTTTCGGATGGAATACAACTCCATAGAATGTCCCTCGATGCAATAACAATGAGTGGGGATGCACAGTATATCGTTTTGGTTTATCGGTATATGCTGATCGATACGTTACGTGAATCGGCTTTCGGTTAATTGTCGCATATAAATACTGCTGTAGTTGCTCGCCATAATTACTATAATCGATATAACCGAAGTTCAATGTACTGAAATAGGGTTCAAGATCTTGAAGGTCACCGCTTGTTGAAAGGATATCATCTGTAATCAATTGTTTGAGTTTATTATCAAGTGTTTTTATATCCTTTTCGATTGGTGTATTTTTAAATATCCCCGCCATTCTTTTTAGCAGTAGAGAAGAAATAAATTCATCCATCCCGAGTGTCATTGGAATGAATTTCAGATAGTTCGGATTCAATGACCAAAATATCTGTCCATGAGCGCCACGCTTTTCTTCTAATGGTACATTGGCAGCAGAAAGGGCTATCAGATCGCGCTGAAGGGTTCGTTTTGAAACAGCTCTCTCAAAGTATTCAAATAGAAAATCGACGGTTATTTCGTGCTTCAGCGTGAACTGCTGAAGAAT
>CAZAKB010000315.1:0-2031 GCA_964485475.1 uncultured bacterium | reverse complement strand
GTAGAAAAATCCTACGATAAGATTGTCAGGATTCTAAAGAACTGCTCCTTAACCAATCCTGTATTTAATTCGATTGATAAAATTCTGGTTGATGAAAAAGACATTATTATACAATCAATTGGTAATATCATCGATGCTAATCAAAAAAACCTGTGTACCATTCGTATTAATCAAAAACTAGTGGGGGAAAGCGAGTACTTCGAGCCGGTAATTACTCAGTACAAACAAACCATCTGGGATAGTTACTATAAAAAGCACAATACGGAATCGAAAGGAGAAAATAATAAATGTTATGTCTGCGGTAAAGAATCAAACATTACTTTCGGATTTTGCAGCACCTATAAATTCTACTCCGCAAATGAAACCGCTTATATCGCCGGTGGCTTCACTCAAGAAGACAGCTGGAAAAACTATCCGGTTTGTCCTGAATGTGCATCTGACTTGCACATGGGGAAAGAATGGATCTCAGCCAATATGAGTCGTTATTTCTACGGCAATACTTATTTGTTAATCCCTTCCCCTACGATCAATCAAAACGACTTTTATCCAATGTTGAAAATTATCAGGGATGATTTCAGAGATTTGTCGCTTCGGCAGAGTCAGGAAAGCAATCGGATTATCAGTATGGAAATGGAAGATGAAGTTTTCGAAACACTGGCTTCTCAGAAAGATCAGGCAACATTTACATTCCTTTTTTATGCTGCAAGCAACAGTGAGTTTAAAATTCTTCAGGAGGCGGAAGATATTCTACCTTCCCGTTTCCGCACAATTATCGATGCCAAGAAAAAAGTCGAACAATATGATGAGTTTAAAAACCTGAAGGGACTCCACACTAAAAACAAACTGGATAATCTCACTTTCAATTTCGGAATTGTACGAACCTTCTTTAATTCAACTTTTAATAATGACTTTCTGGACATAACTACCAAGATTTTAAAGGGACAAACAATTCAAAAACAATTTGTTCTTCATCGTATCTCTGATGTAATCGCAGAAAAATTCAGACAGGATTCTCTTTTCTATGAGATTCCCAAAGCCATGATATTCATGGAATTTCTATACAACTTAAGTATAATCGAAAACCAAATAGCCAAAATGGAGGTGAAAATGGATAATAAGTACGAGAATTATTTCCAAAAGCATCCGGATTTTTATGATGCTGACTGGAAGAAAGCCGTATTTCTATCGGGCGTTCTTGCCCAACATGTGCTGAACATTCAGTGGCAGGAACGGGGTGCAACGCCTTTTAAAAGTCGTCTGAACGGATTGAAGATCGATTACAGGACCGTCAAACGGCTTCTGCCGGAGTGTATCAACAAACTGGAACAGTACAAGAAAAACTACTACCATGAGTTGGAAGAGATCATTTCCATCCTGCTGGAATCTGGTGAACCCGATCTACGCTCTCAGAGTGTGGATGAAATCAGTTTTTACTTTTCCATGGGAATGAATCTGATAAAACAATTCAAAACCAAAGAGGAAGTGAGTGAGGAAAATGAGTGAAATTATTACCAAACGTAGCGAATTGCTTTTTTGCTATGATGTGACCGACGCCAATCCCAACGGCGATCCCCTGGATGAAAACAAGCCGCGCGTCGATGAGGAAACCGGCTTTAATTTTGTCACTGATGTTCGTCTGAAACGTACAATCCGCGATTACCTGTATGAGTATAAAGGATATTCCGGCAAAGCCGGAAAAGACATTTTTGTCCGGGAAAAATTTATTGACGGCGAAGAATCAAAAGGATTGCAGGACGGAAAATTAAGGGCAAAGGATTTTGAGGATAATAAAGAAAAGGTTTTGGAAAGTTGTATCGACATACGACTCTTCGGTGGTGTCCTGCCGTTGAAAGGTGATTCGATCACCTTCACCGGTCCGACTCAGTTTAAAATGGGACGTTCTTTGCATAAAGTGGAAATGAAGCATATTCAGGGAACGGGAGCATTTGCCGGTAAACCGGGAGCCAAGCAACGAACTTTTCGGGAAGAATACATTCTTCATTATTCTTTCATCGCTTTTCATGGGATTAT
>CAZAKB010000314.1:0-2045 GCA_964485475.1 uncultured bacterium | reverse complement strand
TAGAGCAACGGCCTTTTAAGCCGTGGGTCGCAGGTTCGATCCCTGCTGCACTCACACAACATAGATTGCCCGGCACTTGCCGGGTTTTTTATTATGTTTCTCGTCGATAAAATAGTGACTTCGGTTGTTGTTTCTCAACATGGAAATATATCCAATCATCATTCTTTTATATCCAATTTCTGTCTTTGAAAATGTATCCAATATGACAGAAATGGACAGAAATAGACACTTCTAGACAAAAAAATAGCACAGTTATAGCACACTTTTTTTATCTGTAGAGTGACTCCCTACGTTTATGATATTTTGAAAAATAGAAATAAAAAAAGCACCTATCAAGTAGGTGCTTTTCTTTTATGGTTGCGAAATCAGATTAAGGTATCTAATCCACATACTGACTTTCTGTAGTTTTCGGCTATCAAATCAACATAATAACGTTCTGTGGTTTTTACTGAAGAATGTCCTAGTAATTTGGATACCGTGTAAAGATCAGCGACATTGTTCTGCAGCAAAATACAGCCAAAAGTTTTTCTTAATGAATGACAATTGGCTCCTTCAATTTTTGCTTTACCCAAGTAATATCCAACTTTATGAGTTACATAATCAGGTGTAAACTGAAAAGGACCGTCACCCTCTTTTTTGATTTGCTGTAAAATATCGCGTAATGTGGCATTCATTGGAACATACCGGGTCTTTTTACCCTTTCCCTTTAAGAAAATTTGATTATTTTCAAAATCCACATTTTCCCAGGTGAAGTGTGGTGGCAGCAATTCACTTCGCCTGGCACCCGTATGAAGATAGGCTAACACCAATCTTTTAAACTCAAAATTATTTTCATTATCAATGGCTTTAAGCAAGCGATTAATTTCATCTTTTGTCAAAAATCGGACTTTAATTACGTCGTCTTTCGGTAGTTTTATACCTTTGACCGGATTCTCACTAACCAATTCCCATTTCATACCTTGATAGAATACTGTTTTAAGTATCCTGAGTTCAATGGATACAGTAGCCGGCTTTACTTCATTTTCCAACCGGTATTCTTTATATTTTTCAATTTTTGCGGGGAGTATTTCAGATAGTAATATATCAACGTTCAGGTATTTTTTAAATGCTTTGAATACGTCTTCCTCTCGCTTTACTGTTTTCTTTGACTTATTGTTATTTGAATAAGTTAGATATTTTTTTTCTAAATCACTCCAATGATACTTAATTGTCTCATCTGTTTTTGTATCAAAAATACCCAGTGCAATTTCCGCCTCAATATTCTTTTTAATTTTTTCAGCATCTTTTCTATTACACCAAACAACTTTACGGATAAATTTCTTTGTTTTTGGGTGAATAAACCTAATTAGGTATGCTTCACCCCTTTCCCTATCAAGTTTTGTTATTGTAGCCATTTCATTCTCCTAATATCCTCTTTACAATTTTCTGATTCTCTGTACCGGTTATTCCTTTCTGAAGCATCAAATGCAAAGAGGATTCAGGTATCCTGACCTGGCGTCCAGCTCTGAAGGCAGGGATATTAAATTGATCTAATATCCTGTCTATGCTTCTTACTGATATCTTCAGATATTCAGCGACTTCTTTTTTAGTATAAAGTGTTTCCATTATTCTTATTCCTTGTTTTTAAATGCAAAAAGGGGAATAGAACTGTCTATTCCCCTTTTTTTGGTTGCCTACAGGACTAGAGGAGGAGAGCGGCAATCACTCTCCCCTCGGTCACGTTACCAGGAGTAACCGTTGATCGCTTCCTGTTTCTTTGACTGAACAGATCCAGACAATTTTCCAATTGCTGCATTGAGATCTGCCAAATCAGCATCAATCAATCCGGCCATTTCGACCAAATTGAACTTTACTGTAGAATCGGTGGATGCGTCAAACTCGGCTTTCATGCTGGCTCTCTTTTCTTCCAGTAATTTTACCGCATTAACGCAATCATCATGAAGCGAGATTTTTGTCTCAATCTTCATGGCGTCACCACTTTCACCAACAGCACGACGAATTCGGAACTTCAACCCCTTGTACTCCTTTGCAGGAAACAAACCATA
>CAZAKB010000313.1:0-2066 GCA_964485475.1 uncultured bacterium | reverse complement strand
TAATATATTAATCGTCCAGACACCGCCGAGAGCTGCTAAAAACATATTTCGGCTTTTTTCGGCATCTTTCATCAACGTAAACGACTGGTCCACCGCCTGTCGCTGAGCAGCCAACAAATCCGGCTGAGTGCGGTTGGAGTTGTAAATTTCTAGGTTCGCAGTATAATCACTCTGGTTCTGAGTAAAATTTGATTGGTTTGTTAAAACCATCATACCAATTCCAGCGGAAACACCAAGTAACGCCGGACCTTTTAACCAGTGCTTCTGAACACACTGGCCAACACCGGGAATAATTGCCGAACAGATCAACGGAACCGTTTTTGACTGTTTTTCCAATTTTAATACAATACTCGTCACAGCCTCGGGAGTTACTGATATGGTTTCGGAATAATAAAGAAATGCTGGTTTTTTCGCCAGCAATGTCCAACTGCCCACGGGACATTCATGATTTTCCAGGGGCAATTTTCCGATAAATTCTCCTTCAAGATACAATTTGGATTTAATTGGATTTCCGGTTACCGATATAAAACCGGTTTTCCGAACCAGTGTAAAGGAGATATCAGGATTCTGACCGGACTTAAGAACAACCTCTTTTGTCTGGGCTTTATAATCCTCCAGATCAATTTTGATTAGAAGAGTCTCTTCTGAGGATAACGCTTTTAATTCAAGGGGGGTCACGCCCATTCGTTCGTCATTAATAATAACCGTGGCACCTTCAGGAACAGATTTGATGGTCACACTTGCCGGAGGAGCTTCAGGCTTCGTTCTCAATGCTTCTTTGCCAAGCAGTTTATTAACAGCACTAACCATCCCGGTAGTTAAAAAGTCATCAATCTTGGCCTGCATATCGAAATTGGCTGATTTTGTAATTTTTCCAGTGGCAATGTCGATTAAACGCATTTCAACGGAATAGGTCGACCCAACCAGAGAAAAGGATCCCGCCAGCATCATCTCAACTCCCAGCAGTTGTCCCGCTTCGACAAGACACCCTTCCGAAGTACAGCCGGATAATTGAAATCCCTGTTCTTCAAGAATTTCGTCCATTTTCCCCCGTTCAATAACCTGATATTCTCCGGTTTTCACAAGGTTACCTCGTAAACGATTGGTCAATGCACGGGTTTCCATTTCAGAAATTCCCAATCCTTCAAATTCCAGTACTGCAATAGTGCTGGTCTTATCTGCCATCAATAAATGGCAATAAATTAAAAGTATAAGGATCAGGGAAACCCTTCTTGTACTTGCCAGTTGAGTAACCATAATTATCCTTTTCTATCGAAAAATATTCATATTACAATAACGGAATATACTCTATTTAACTAAAAATAACATATCTTTTTATGTATATGAAAACTTTAGTGGCATGAATCAATTCTCAATGATTTTCACAAAGCAGATACTGAAAACACTTACTAGCTAATAAAACAATGAATTATTTGATTTCTTTTGGCAGTTACCCTTATAAAAAACGACTGCCACGGTGGCGGATAACAAGAAATTTCGGATATGACAAAGTAATTCAGTTTACAAATTCCGGTATCCAGTTCCATCTCCGGTTTCATAACAAAAAATTAAGTAATATTTAGAAAACTACCGGTTTTCCTTTAAAACAAAAATCCCGCCGGTTCACGACGGGAAATGTTAGTGGCGGGGGACGGAATTGAACCGCCGACACAGGGATTTTCAGTCCCCTATCCTATACTGATTATCAGGTAGTTACAGCCGTAAGTGACCAAAAAATGACCAAGCGACAAAAAAACCCAATTTTTGGTCGGGCGTTTTTGCTTTATTCTATTATTATTGAGGTTACTTAATCAGCAGTATCTTCTTCACTTGCTGGAATCCTTCGGCCTTGATCTGATAAAAGTATACACCGGTGCTGACATTCTGGGCATCCCAGTTTACTGAGTAGAAGCCTGGTTCCTGTCTTTGGTTCACAAGTCTATCAACGACTTGACCATTCGTGTTATAGATAGACAGAATCACGTTTGATGCTTTGGGAATGTCATATCGAATGGTTGTTGTCGGATTAAAGGGGTTGGGATAATTCTGTTGAAGGCAATAAGTTG
>CAZAKB010000312.1:0-2084 GCA_964485475.1 uncultured bacterium | reverse complement strand
GATTTCCGAAAAAGGACAGAACGGGGTAGTTGTAGAGTTTTGTAAAGCGTTTGTTCAAAGGTTTGAACCAGGGGGCCACAAATATTGTAGCGACCACATAATCCATAAACGCTGAACAGATCACCTCCATTGTATGGGCAATTAGCGCTGGAACAACGGTTATCCATTTTGAATGCCGGGAAAAATCAATGAAAAACCAGAAGATGGTTTCGTGGGCATCATAGATGACTTTGCACTTGTACTTGTACTTCAAGAATAGAGCAAAGGGTAAAAATTCAAATTCATGGAAATGATACAGATCAGCTTTTACCTGTTTGGCTAATTTATAGGCGTGCCAAAGTTTTTTAAAAAATCCACTCTCCGGAAACGGCCGATAATCGATGCCGTATTTTGGATCGGGTGGATTAACATTGGGAGCGATTAAAGAAATCTTCTGGTACCGTTTTCTCAGTGACAGGATCTCTTTATAAAAAATCCGGTCATCGGTGGGATTGTGACCAAGTGTGATATGACATATTTTTGCGTTGGTATTTATCATTATTAAAATGGGAAAAGCGATTTGAGGGAATTAAACTCCTCTTTTTTAAAAAAGCGAAACAGACCGAGCATTAGCGGAAATGTAATGATCAGTGTCAGCCGAATCGGCAACGGGAAGTGGAAGAAATAGTTGGAAAAACAGAAAGCCATTGCTATGCCGATGATCAGGAAAAATCTGGGATAATCATAGGGAATTTTATACAGTTTCTGAGAGATATAATGAGTCGAAGCTGCCTGGGTAATATATCCGATTGTGGCGGCAATGGCCGAGCCCACAATGCCCCATATGGGGATAAGAATGAAATTTGCAATGATATTTACAGTGGCCGCCAGGATTGTATTATAGGCCATGTACCGGGTCTTTTTCTCAAAATAAATTCCGGGCAGGAAAATCAAATTGATCCCTTGAAAAACATAGCCAAGTAAAATCCAGGGTATCATCGGTTCGCAACCGGCGTACTCCGGGCCGATCAGGTAAACACTGCCGATATGAAAATGGACGATTTCATTCATTAATAATGTGAGTGTAACCCAGAAAAGCAAAGCGACCAGAGTAAAATACTTGAATATCCTGGCGAATAGAATTTTTGACGCTTCACTGGGTCCGGCTTTCAGAAAAAAGGGCTGCCAGGCGTAGAAAAAGGCAGTGGAAACTAAAAGCATAAAAATGCCTAGCTTATAGCCGGCGCTGAAAATGCCAACGGCCGCTAATCCAAGGTAATGTTCCACAATATAACGGTTCATCATTTCCATGGCTGCGGTGGCCAGGCCCACCGGTACAAAGGGCAATCCGAAGAGCATCAATCCCTGTGCCAGTGATCCATTAAAGGTTTTTTGAAGTCGGGATACCAGTAATAAATAAAGAATTGTAGCCGTGATTGCGGATGCGATAATATTGCTCTGAAAAATTCCGATCACGCCGACTTTACGGACACCCACCAGGTAGACATTCAGACCAAGAGTAATTAATACATTTATCAATCGAATCCCAAGAAAAGTGAAGGGCTTACCTTCTGTTCGCAATAATGCAAACGGTACCCTGGAGATACAATCGAAAAAGAGAATCATAGCCGCATAACTGATAAACAGGTGCTGATTTGAACCCGGCAGAAGCAAGTCGGCAATTGGCCTTCGGGCAAGCCAGATAAGTAATGATAGAACTGCGCTGCTCAGCAATGTCATCCAGGTGGCGGTTGACAGAACGTTACTGCGTTTTGCGCTGAATTCCTTGTCCTCATAATAACGCATGAAAGCGGAATCCAGACCATAATTGTAAATATGGTTCATGAATGCCGTAAATGCGAATACAAGAATAGCCAGGCCGTAATCCGCCGGCGCCAATATGTTTGTATAAACCGGCAGCAGCAAAAAAGTGATAAAACGGGTGGCCACGGTCCCGAATCCGTAAACAAGGGTTTGTTTGGTCAGTGAACGGATATTTATTGCCATATTATCTCAGATCAGAACTGTTTTCCCATGGCCTTACGGATCATGTTCCGGCTGCCAAAATGTTCTTTGAAAAGAATCAGTGATTTGCTGGGAGTCAG
>CAZAKB010000311.1:0-2090 GCA_964485475.1 uncultured bacterium | reverse complement strand
ATGCACAATTTAAACTCGGATTATGTTATGCGGCGATGGGCGAGCGAGATAAAGCGGTTGATGAATTTCAACGATTGATTGATTACTATCCCCAGAGTGAATTTATAACCAACGCTAAACAATTTGTGAAATAGAGTTATGATTAAGAGAATATATTTTTTAACATCCGAGATAGTCCCCTTTGCCGAGAGTTACCATCTGGCATCCTTTTCCAAAGAAATACCTATTGTGTTTAATGAACGAAAATACGATTTTCGCCTGATGATGCCGAAATATTCATTTATCAGTGAACGCCGGTATATTCTACGTGAAGTAATCCGTCTTCGGGACATGAATCTTCAGTATCAAAACAATACGATTCAGGCCAGTGTTAAATCGGCATTTATACCCAACACCAAAGTGCAGGTTTATTTTTTGGAACACGATGATTACTATTCAAACGACGCTCCTGATCTTTATAAGGAATCCAATTCCGAGTTTGGTCACAATGCGTTACGGTTTGGATATTTTGCATCAGCCGCGTTGACGACCCTGAATTATTTACGCTGGAAGCCCGAGGTAGTCATTCTGAATGACTGGCAGATGAGTCTGATTCCATTGATGATTAAATCCGGCCTTTTGGACAATTCTTATTTCAATGATGTCAAAATACTCCAGATTCTTCATTCAAAAAATTCCCTGTCGAACTATCTGCTTGACGATTATAGACAGATCGGTTTGACGGATTTAGATAGTGATCTGATTGGCAAAAATAAAAAGATGGATTGCGTTGCCGCAGCGAATAAACTCAGCGACCACACTCTGCTGATTGATACTGGTACGGATTTAGAGAAATCCTATATGGCAGATCCGGTATATAAAAATCTGTTTGGCAAAGACAAATCGAAAGTTTCGACCTATAACATTAAAAGTGAATCTCCGGAAGAATGGCAGAACTTAGCAGATGAAATTATTAAAATCGTGGAACAGTTATAAAGACCGTAAACATCCGCATGGACGTTTGACACATAGAAAATATAAATCTTCAATTTATTATTACTGTCAGTATGCATTTCTGGCTTTTTTGCTGATAATAGGCGCTTGCGAAGAGAAAATACCGACCATCCAGAATCCGGGCGGATTTTACAGCATTGATACGTTAACAATACCCGCTGATTCGATAACTTTTGCACAGGCCGTTGCCAATCCTAGTATCGGACAATCCGATATGCTGTATATTGGAAACGATGAAAATGTCTATGCGTATTCTTTACTGAAACTTGATGAGGTAAACTTATTTCTGCCGGATTCCGTCGATGAATTCACATCTCTGAAATTGATTTTGAGAAGCGGGCATCAGTATCGCCTGGACGAGTCGTCCACTGATTCTATAAAGATCAGCGTATTTCAAATCATGAACGATGGCGTTAATCCATGGTCTGAAGATAGTAATCATGTCAACAATTTCAATATTCAGGATTATCTGGATGCAGGTAAATTGAGCTTTTTAACTGAATTCACCTACTCCGATTCCGATACGGTTAATATTGATTTGGGTGTTGCAGGTATTAATATGGTTACTGATTGGTATGACGACACCAACCAAGATTATACTCTGGTTTTCATGCAATCGGATACTAACATTGCGGCTGTTCAAACCTTTTATTCGTTAGAAACATCCCGTTATCCATACCTGGATGTAAACTATATTATTGATGATACTACTACGCAAACACATTCAGTTTTACCGACTGAAGATTTATCTATTATTAAATTTAAAAAATCCGCTGATTCATCCACGCTATTCAATATAAACTCAGGACGAGCGAGTTTCAGTGTATTAAAATTTAATTTTGAAAATCTATTTACTGATAAGAATGAATATATTGCGAAGGCTGATTTGAGACTCAACGTTGATCCGGTTCAGACCCAGCAATATGGTGAAATGTTTTACCTTTATGTCAACCTTGCGGACTCCAGTATTTTAGATGCTGACGGAAATCTTGACCCTGGTTATGATCCTGTAGGTCAAACCTATGATTTCTATCATGCCGTGCAAGCCTCTGCTGATAGTGTGGTTGTCAATATAAAATCATTGTTACAGGGAGTTG
>CAZAKB010000310.1:0-2093 GCA_964485475.1 uncultured bacterium | reverse complement strand
AAACGGAGTATGAATTAATGATAAAACGTGGTTATATCCTGATTGTAATATGTGTAATGTTAACGGTTTCCCTTTCCGGGCAGATCACCCGGGTGGCTTTTACGAAACCGGGTTACATGATGAAAATACCAACGAGTAGTATTTACAGAACACCCTATGTTTTTCGAACCGGTATCAGTACGGATATCTACGGATTTGTGGATACCCTGATTGCCCGGGGTGTGTTTTTTGAGACCGATTTGTCAAATACATTTAAAGTTGGGATTACTTCAATTCAAGGGCTTGGTGCCAGCCCACCGGTGGAATTTGGGTTGCATTTTCAAAAGCGCTTGTTTGTTTACGGCGATATCAGTTTTTCGGCTGGGGTCCACGATCTGGTTCTGAAGCAGGGGGACAAGCAGCTGAATATCGACACGAAAACCCTGTCTTTGTTCGGTGTGATTAGTAACGAAAAACAATTTGAAAACAGTAACTTATATACGTATATGGGTTTTGGCACCGGTGGCCTTGCGACCGGTTTTGGAAGCGATTCGGCAACCAGCGCCGGGGTGTTTGCCGGAGTGTTGCTGCATACCAGTATTTTGGCCGACCGGGGCGGGATTGAGTTTATCGGTGAATTTGACGGTGGTGGTGTGAATGCCGGTGTCCGAATTCCCTTTACTAAGGATTATAATTTGACACTGGGAGTCAATAATCTGGTTAAATTGTATAACTTTGCCGCCGAAGACTTTAATCTGGCTTCGGTTCAGGATTATCCGAGCCTGAATATTGGTTTGGATTTTCGGATTCCCCGGGTAAAACCGGAGAGTGCCCGGCGGCGGCGCTTAGAAGGAATGGTAGATGAAGAAACGCAGCTAATCCTGGATATGGAAGAGCAATTTGCCACAAAGCTGGATTCAACTTTGAAAGCGGCTGATTATGAGATTGCACGGCTCAAAGATTCGTTAAAAGTATTTGAATCTGAAATTAAATACCTGACCAGCGAAGTGGCGCAATTGCGGCAGAAAACCGCAGTGCTGGAAGATTCGGTACGTTCGGCCAAATTGGCCAAACATGCCATGGAACAGAATATTAATCTGGCCCTGAAACATCTCTCCCGTTCGTTAAGATATTTCTATGCCGGCGATTACCGTGAGGCGCTGCAGGAAGTTGAAGCCGCTATTGATCTGAATTCCAATCTGGCACTGGCGTATGCTCGCCGTGGTTCCATTTACTACAAGTTGGGTGATATTGACAGAGCGACAATCAACTGGAATCTGGCCCTTCGGATTGACCCGGAATACGATGATGTTCGCAATATATTAAGGGCCCTGAATGAAAATCGCTTACGAAGCGCAGGGTCAACTCAAAAGGAATAAGGGACTAGTTTATGGATATAGCGAGTTTAATCGGTATTTTTGCCGGAATCGGTCTGATTGTATTAGGAATCTATCAATTAACTCCAAATTTCATTGTTTTTGTTAGTTATTCCAGCTTTTTAATTGTTGCTGGAGGTTCTTTTGCGGCGACGCTGCTCAGTTTTTCCCTTCAGGATGTGTTTGGATTGTTGCGCTCGACGATGGCCGTATTTAAAAAACAAAAAATAGATATGCCTGGCGAAGTCGAAGCGATTGTCGAACTGGCCCCGATTGCCCGAAAAAGCATGCAGGAAATGGAAAAGTCGTTGGGCACTGTGAAGAATTTTTTCCTTCGGGATGGTCTTCAGATGGTCGTGGACGGTTATAATCCCGATGAAATTCGAGAGATACTCGAAACCCGTATCGAGAACCGGATATTACGTGAAAAAAGCGAGGCCAATGTTTTGAGAACCATGGGGAAATACGCACCGGCCTTTGGTATGATCGGAACCCTGATCGGTCTGGTGGTGATGCTTTATGGAATGGCGGACATGGCCAGTGGTGGCGATGATCCTATGTCGGTTCTGGGTGGCGGTATGGGTGCCGCCTTGATTACCACCTTTTATGGAACAATTCTGGCGAATATGTTTTTTAACCCGATGGCCGAGAAATTTGAAACCCGGATTAAAAAGCAGACGACGATGCAGCAAATGCTGATTGAGGGGGCATTACTGATTCATGCCCGAAAGCATCCGT
>CAZAKB010000309.1:0-2107 GCA_964485475.1 uncultured bacterium | reverse complement strand
TTGGTAAAGTGAAAAAAATCCCCTGAGATTACACATCGCAGGGGATTTATTGTTTAAATTTGACGGTCAAGGCAAGCAATCAAGTTGATAGTGATCGTGTTTTCAGTCGAAATACGATCCAGAAAACTGATAGCACAATCAAAGACCAAAATCCGCAAATCCGGGAGATGATAAATGAAACTTGTTTGCTGTGTCATTGTTGACGATGAGCCGTTGGCCCGTTAGGTGATCAAAGGCTATCTCGAGAAATTGCCGGAATTATTGTGATAGTGTGATGAAAATTCTGAAGATCAAGCCTGATTATATGTAATCGAATACAAAACTGGATTGAGCTTGAACATTATCCAATCTCATAATTCGTGAATCACGCTGGTATTCTTTTTTGATAGCGTTCATTACTTCATGAACGGAACTAATTTTATCCGCTCGCCAGGCATTGGCGCCGGCAAACGCAAAACCGTAGTCGAATTTTCCTTTTTGCGCAAAAATCAGCGCTTTTGCAATACAGTACGGAACCTTCTCGAAATTACAGGTACGCAAGCATTTCCAGGGACATTTAAAAGGTTTTTTCTCGCCCGCCGACACGGATTCCAGAAAGGGATTGTTAATAGCACGCCCCGGTAACCCAACCGGGCTTTCAATGATGCGTAAGTCGGATTCCCGGCATTTCAGGTACATTTCTTTAAAACCCATATCCGCATCACACTCATGGGTTGTAACGAAGCGTGTTGCCATCTGCACGCCAGTGGCGCCGAGTTGCAGGAATTTGTGAATATCACTACCTGTGTAAATACCACCGGCAGCAATCACCGGTATCGGTTGATGAAATTGCTGTTCAAAGGGTCTCACGGCGCTGATGACGTCGGATACCAGGTTTTCAAGGGTGTTGGATGCCTGCGTCAATTCCCCGGTCTTAAATCCAAGATGTCCGCCTGCCAACGGGCCTTCCACAATCACCGCATCGGGAATATGGGAATATTTTTTAGCCCAGTGATTGAAAATCAATTCCGCCGCCCGCCCGGAAGAAACAATGGGGATGAACCGGGTATGGATATTTTTCAGACCTTTTTCAACAATAGTATTGGGTAACTTCAAAGGCAGACCGGCACCCATAATAGCCACATCTACCTCTTCTTCAACAGATACTTCCAACAAGCGATTAGCGTCGGTCAATGCGATCATCACATTGACGCCTATCAGTCCGTTGGTTTTTGAACGGGCAGTCCGGATCTCCTGGCGCAACGCTTCAGCGTTGGCTTCATGGTAGTCTCCGCTTATTTTACCGCCATTCATACCAATGCCCACGGCGGCAATAATTCCAATACCGCCTTCATTGGCGACAGCCGACGCCAGACTGGACAGAGAAATTCCAACACCCATGCCGCCCTGAATGATCGGGGTGGGGGCGTGCAGGTTGCCAATTTGTAATTCCGGCATATTTCCAAACATTTTAACCTCTCAATTCAATCTTCAACAATCAATACATCATCAAAAATACAAAACCATTCTACGAAATATTTAAATTTGAAAATGTAAAAGTACTGTAAAAGAAGCACATGGACACAATCCATATCAGCAGGATCGCGGGTGATCGTGAACGGGGGAGTGCCTGAATAAAATCCTGTTGCTATTAATGCAATTAACCTTTAAAATTACAACGGCACGAATAGTTAAAGTACTGGAAATAATATGAATTCTGGCTGCGGATATCGGTTTGGAAATCGAAAATTGGGGAAAAGTATATCTCCAAAATAATCATCTAATAGGGAAATATGGCAAATACAAATCTCACTAATGCAAAAAAGGCAAAGAACGACGAGTTCTATACACAATATCACGATATCGAAAAAGAAATTAATGCATATCTGGAATACAATCCTGATGTTTTTCGTGATAAAACAGTGCTATTACCCTGTGATGATCCGGAGTGGAGCAACTTCACCAAGTTTTTTGCCCAGAATTTTGAACGGTTCGGTCTGAAAAAACTCATCAGTACCAGTTACGCTCCGGATAGCAAAAAATACAAACTCAAAAAGCAAATATCTCTTTTTGAAGTAAATAACTACGGGCTCACGCCCGTAGCATTAAATGTCAGAGTACAAGCTTC
>CAZAKB010000308.1:0-2135 GCA_964485475.1 uncultured bacterium | reverse complement strand
TATTTACACCAACAGTCTTGATGGCTGCATTGATTGAAAATGTGCCCGATCCGGCGTTGTTCCAATACTTATTGGCGTTGTCATCAGACAACCAACCAACAATATCGCTTGTCGCCGCACTCTTCGTGATTTTGAACGAACGAAAACCGTTCAGAACATTTGAAGCGGTATCCATCCCTACGCCCAATTCCGATCCGAAAGTCCCGTTTAGGACATTCCAGAACGAAGGCGTCAGGTCCTCAACACCCGGATTCCCAATCACGTTTTGAGCGAATCCAAATCCGCAGAAAACCATGGAAATCATAAGTACTAACATTGTCACTTTTTTCATCTTTCCTCCTTTGTGTGTTTTAATAACAACACATTTAATGTTTAGTAACTGTTAAATGACAAACACTTTTTCGATTTAGTGAAAATTCAATTTTATTACTTTCCTTCTGATTATAGGGAATAGTCGATTGTATAATTTCCCAATTTGATAATCCGATCCATAATAATCCCTGTTGCTTTTCCCAGGCGTGGTTGAAAATCAATACTTGGTAGGAATCATCCTTCTTCCACACGCCCATCTCCAAACCATCACCATCGATTGAAAATAATGAGTTGGCATAGACAGTCTGATAAATGGAGCGGTAAATTCGGCCAATTGTATATTTCCATTGCTCATCATTATTGGAAAGGGCAAGCATTTCGATGGGAAAGGCACAGAAATAAACCGTACCTTTTCCCACCGATCGTTCTATAAGAAAAGGAGAACCACTTTTATCTTCCATGATTACTTTGCTGGAAGTTTTAAGAACAGGACAGTAGCTGAATTCGGAATTTGTGTTGTTTAATGGAATGTGCAGTTTTTCGCCACGCTGAAAACCGCCCCAATCGTCTTTAACCGTTATTTCAAGAGAATCACTATTATGGAAATCCGGAACCCCAAATTTACAATCTGTCTCGACTCCGGCCAGTTCATCCCAGTCCAATACCCAGCTGTCATTGGCAAAACTGAAATAGACAACGCCGCCATTTTGGATATAATCATCTAATTGAATCCGCATTGGTTTGGTCATCAGTTTCATCCGGGGAATAAATAGTAACGGCGTTTTTACAGGATCTAACTGTAGTTCATGAGAAAACTGACCACCATTTTCTAATTCCTGGGCCGGTTCAAAAACCATCTTTACGTCGAGATTTGCTCTTTTTAGCAATGAAAAGGTTTCCAGGTACAGATCATACCACTGCTTGAATTCCGGTTGAAACTGATAGGGATATTCATAATAATAATTGGACGGTATAAACAGGGTGGCTGGCGCTTCGATTTGCTGATAATCCGCTTGAATTAATTCCGATGAGATATCTTTAAATTTCTGAAATTCTTCTGCTGCCGGTTTAAGTGATTTATCCGTTTTGACTATACCAAACCGCTCCTCAAACGTATGATGAGAATAGGGCCGCTTATTTTCAAAATCAAAGTCATTCAGGCACCAGCCCAACGCACCCTGAGCATTATTAATCAGGGAACTGTAAAATACTTCCCGATAATAAGCTGCCTGATTTTTTTCCGAGCACAATGTGGTGGACGTCCCAAATTCTTCTATAATTACCGGCAGACCCCACTCCTCAGCGAGCCTTGTCCGGAAGGCTGTAGTATAGGCATGATGCCAGGGGTTTATTTCTCGCGGATAATAGTGAAGACCGACAAAATCCTGATACTTATTAAGTTTCCTTAGGACAAAACCGGACTGCTCACCTATTATTTCCGGCCCCCAGGCACCATCACCGATACTTACAGGATGGCCCGGATCTTCATCTTTGATAGTTTTTATTATTTCTTTTGCCCACTTCTCGACATCAACTGCCGATTGATTACCGATATAATTCGGCAGTTCATTCGACAGTAACCATCCTAACACAGTAGAATAGGATTTGATTTCTTTGATTATTGAAATAATATATTTTTTCGTAATCGCAATAACTTCGGAATCGGTAATAAAATTAGCTCCGTTGCACCAACTAACATTCCAGTCTTCACCGGACATATGTCCAACAATAAATGTCGGAAATGTGTATAATTCCTGTATTTCACATCGCTTCATAAAAAAGTGTAACCGTTCAATCATCTGGGCATTAACTCGCTCTGGATT
>CAZAKB010000307.1:0-2160 GCA_964485475.1 uncultured bacterium | reverse complement strand
GACGACAAAGAATGCAATAAGGAATTTTTTCAGAAGTGATGGCCTAAATATTTTTTTAATATTCAAGAGATTAATCCCCCTCTGTGCTATTTATTTCGGATTATCTGCCTGATTCCCCAGATAATCCTGAATAATAAGTTCATTAAAAATCAGTTGCCCCTGAACTCCCGGCGGGATCATTAAAGTCCCCGTATAATTCCCACCGGAACTCAGACTTAGTATTCCCGAAAAACTTTGATTTCCACCGCTGATTCCCAGGTTAAATTTTCCATTACGCGCCAGGCCAACGCCATCATCCCGGCTAGCAACCTTAATTTGGATCAGTTCGCCGCCTTTGACCTGTTGAGGAATGATTGCCGCACTCAGGATTTTCGGTTTTTCCGTATCGCGGAAGATTTCGATCTCGATGACTGCCTGATTCCCGGCCAGATCTTCCGCCGTCAATTCCAGGTAATTATCACCTTCTGTCAGGGCAAAACTGTGTGTAAATTGAAGATTACTAACTGGTATTTTGGTTTTGTTAATAATAATGCTGCACTCTTCATTCAAGGTCCCGGAAATCTCATATGTTGCATCTTTCGTAAATGAAGGAATGTCCTCAATCTCAACTTCCGGTTCATCCTGGTCTAGCGTCAAACTCACTGTCAGTGATTGTGTATCGCCTTTTGGTGATTTTGCATTAATGGTCACTGAATTTGCACCATCTTTTAAATACACAATATGATTGAATTGATAATCCACAAGATCCACTGCTTGTCCGTTGATGATGATCTCACATCCCGGTTTTGTCGATCCGGTCAACGCATATTCGCTCATATTTGTTACGACAATAGTCTTTCCATCAAGATTTATCAAATTATCATCGGCATTAAAATAAATGATCCGCTCGGTCTTTGAAATATTTCCGGCTTTGTCAATGGCCTGGATAAGAATTTTATTCTTTCCGGGATTCAATTTATACTGGTGACTGAATTTTCCGCTTTCATCAACTAAGACCGAGTCGCTGTTTATTAGCAGATCAGCCTCTGATTCAGCGTCACCGGAGATAGTAATTACCGGCTGATAAACACTCTCTTCATTGCCCGGTTTATTGACCAATAAAAACGGTGGTGTTATATCCCTGTCGATATAAAATTCAACCGGGCTGGAGAATGTTCCGGTAAAATTCTCTTTATCGATTGATGCCACCCGGACATAGAATACACCAGTCGTATTTGAGCTCCATTTATAACCGGGATTTGTGCCAACATTTTGATCAACTATCCGTTCTGAAAATGAACGAACCGGTGCAATTTGCAGGTAATAACCTTTTGTGTGGCTTATCTTTTCCCATTGAATTGATACAGTGCTGGTATAAAATTTTTCTTTGGGCCCTGGTGAGAGGATTTTCGGCGGGTCTAACAACCTACGGGCTTCTTTCGGCTTCTCACCAGGAGCAATTGAGGTTCCTTCGTTTTTCCCAATCGTAACCGCTGCTCCACCAGCCTTAACATCAATTTCGCCGTCATAGTTCGCAAACTTGGTTACATTGTTTTCATCCCGTGAAGCACGGAAACTACGGGACCGGATTTCAGTTTCCACCCCCGGGACTGACACATTCATCTGATTTTTGGTATTCTGGCCGGATAAATAGGCCATTATATCGCCCTGTAATACAACAACACTTGATGTGTTCGTATTTTTTATCAGGTCCTGTTTCATGGCTTCGATTACGGCGAGGGAATTTTCATTTAAATTAAGTTTACTGCCATCGACAAACGCTATTTCTCCCGACGCACTGCTCAAGGTCCGAATGTGCTCTTTTTCATTGAGTTCCTGGTCCTTGTTGGCATCGTACCAGATTGTTTGATCTTTTTTCCGTGACTGGACTTTGCCCTTTTTTTCTGATAGAATCGCAGAAATGGACTTGACCCGCTTTGTTTGGGTCTGCTGAATAGCATTATTGGCAGATAAAACCGCATCATTCGCTCGTTTGAGAGATAAATCCAGCTGACCTTTTTTCTTTAACTCGACCGATTCTTTCTGGGCGCTGATGGCCGCTTCAACCAAATCTTTTGCCAGGATTCCGGCTCCCTCATTATTTGCCTGGGTGATTGCCAACTGGGCATCGTCCAGCTGCTTTGTGATTTTCTTATACAGACCAACCGGAATTTTCAAGGC
>CAZAKB010000306.1:0-2189 GCA_964485475.1 uncultured bacterium | reverse complement strand
TCGCCGCCAAATCCCAATCCCGAATATGCGGGGCCGTTTTTCACAAAAATACTGCAATTCATTTCCCTGGCCATGCGGCTGAGATTATCCAGGTTTTTCGAATGCATGATCGCCGAGTGTCCAAATCCATGTTCGGCTTTTTTGGCAATGTCAATCGCCGAATTTGCATCGGGCATCCGCACCACCGGCAACATTGGCATCATCTGTTCCGTCCAAACCAGCGGATGGTCTTTGTCCACCGGCAGAATTGCCAATCGAATATCATCACCGACCTGCATTCCGATTTTCGATAAAATCACTCCGGCATTTTTCCCAATGAGTGATTTTTCCATTTTCGCCGGCTTAGCAGGGCCATTGGTTTGGCTGAAAATCACTTTTTCCAGCTGGGTAATTTGATCCGGATTCAGCACAACGGCCTTGTTTCGGGACAATGCTTTCAGCAGTTTATCGGCAACGGAATCCACAACAAACACTTCCTTCTCATCGACACAGATGATATTGTTATCCATAGATGCTCCGCGAACAATGTCACGGGCTGCGGTTTCGATATCAGCCGTTTCATCCACTACCACCGGCGGATTACCCGGTCCGGCACAGATAGCACGCTTGCCACTGGTCATCGCAGCTTTCACGACTGCAGCACCTCCCGTCACAACCAAAAGGCGAATCCCTGGATGCAGCATCAATTCTTGAGCGCTCGCGACCGTCGGATCTGCAATGGCGGTAATCAGGTTCGGCGGTCCACCGGCTTCGACAATGACTTTATTCAGCAATTGAATATTGTAAATACTGACATTTTTCGCCGATGGGTGAACATTAAACACAACCGCATTTCCAGCAGCCAGCATCCCAATACTGTTGCAAATAATCGTTGACGTTGGATTTGTCACGGGCGTGATTGCACCGATGACACCATAGGGCGCTAATTCAATTAAAGTCAGACCACGATCACCGGTATAGGCCACCGGTTTCAGCATTTCCGTTCCCGGTGTTTTTTCAGCAACCAAACGGTTTTTCTGAATTTTGTCTTCTACCCGACCAAGCCCGGTTTCGGCATGCGCCCGCTTGGCCAGATCTTCCGCATGGGCCAGCATTTCAGACCGGATCGCGGCGATCATGACATTCCGCTTGTCCAGGGTCTGTTCCATCAATTTCAGATGGGCTTCCCTGGCGGCTTTGACCGCTGAATCAATATCCTGAAAAATGCCGTTTCCCATTGCTGAGGCCGGTGTTTCTGCCTTTGTCTCAACCGGCACCGGTTTTCCATCGATCACCCCGACAATCCGGGCAGCAATCGATTCGATTTGTTCATTACTCAATGGAGTCACGATCTGTCTCCTTGCGTGAACCGCTTCTAATTTTCAAGCCGAAATGGCTTAATCGTCACGGCCTTTTTTGTACTTGAACTCACCCTGAATTTCCCAGTTATCCACAATTGCCATTGCCACAGCATCGCAGGGTTTCTGGTCAGTTCGTGTTGTCTGGCGTGCTGAACTTCCGGTGGCATAAAGAACGTATTCACCGACACCGGCATCCACAGCATCCGCCGCTACAACAAATCCGCCAGTGGGTTGACCATCAAGATCAACATTCTGCAGGATCAGAAATTTCAAGCCTTCCAGGCGTTGCTCCTTATGCGAGGATACAACTGTCCCCATTACTTTGGCAAGAATCATGTTGCCTCCGCTTACTTATTTCTTTTTTGCTTCTGTCTGGCGTCCCAAAGGCAGTACTTCATCAACATTCTGATGAGGACGTGCAATCACATGAACTGATACGATTTCACCAACGCGGGTTGCACTGACACGACCGGCATCACAGGCGGCCTTTACCGCAGCGACATCGCCACGAATAACAGCAGTCACGTATCCGCCGCCAGTTTTTTCATACTGTACCAGTTCGACTTTCGCCGCTTTGACCATTGCATCGGCCGCTTCAACAACCGCCGCAAAACTTCTGGTTTCAATCATTCCTAATGCATCTGACATTTTTCTTTCCTCCAATAAATGTTCGTTATTGTTTGATTATTTATCTTTGACCTGGCCGGTTATTTCTTCAACCGCTTTGACAGCCGCCTGCCAGCCAACATCGATATCTTCTTCTTCGCCGCCCAGATAAATTCGTCCGAAACTGCCATAAGCCCGAACATCCAGGATGTTGATATGAGCCGCTTTTTCGGCTTCGTTGGC
>CAZAKB010000305.1:0-2201 GCA_964485475.1 uncultured bacterium | reverse complement strand
ATTATGGACACTGTATTGCTATACACAGTTTGGTTTGGAATTTATTAAAGATGTGCATGGAGAAATCTCGAATTCACTGGATAGTTACGGTCGCGTCCTGGCAAGTCACGGACTGACGATTGATACCGATAGACTGATGCGGAATTGGTTTGTCGCTAATTTGATAAATGACTCCAATATTGACGATGGAGTTTACGGATATGGCGATATTCAAATTTCCGAAGTGCACTCTGATTATTTTTACGGTAGTTTTCCAGCAGGTGATGAGATCGATTTGTCGGTAAAGAATTCAGCCGCCCAATACATCCAGTTTTTCGCTGGTAAGAATCTTCGTTTTAATCTGGATTTTACAGTGGATTTGGATTTTAAAATGGCTATTGTTAAAGAAGGCAGCGAACCTTCCGTTGAATTTGTGAATCTGAGTAGCCGCCCGTATTATTATGACGATCCGCTTTTTGGAATATCCTGCAGCAAGCTGACATTTATACCCTATTGGACAAAAATATCCACACTTGATAAGAAAAAAAATATCAGTTTTTCGGCTCAGATTGTGGGTGGTGTGGAGGAAACTGAAATTGTATACGATAATAAATTGACGTATTATATTCAGTTAAATTACGCAAAGGCTGCCGAAAAATTTACCGCTTCATATGGCGCGTCTTATCGTTTGGCTGGAGTCAAATTCAATGCAGCCGGTGACGCTTCTATCACAATTCGAATATTTGAGTATCTCAATCAATATCCGACCGTAAAATATGATATCGTTCCAAGCCCTGGTGAATGGACCAGCTTTTATCTTCCTGATGCTGTTCCGATACCAGCATCAAAGGATATATTTGTTTCTGTAGGTAGTTACGATCGAAATCAAAGCATGGGATATAGTGAAACCCGGGCAGGAAATGGCCGCGCTTATCTTGATATCGGTGGTGGCTACAGGGACCTCAATGATTATGAAGTTGCCGGTTCGAGCTTGGATGGTGACTGGATGATCGGCGCAATTCTGCATAGTGATATCGAAGTGGATCCTGATATTGAAGTATCACCGCCGATTCTCTATTTTTGGGAAAGTGAATACTCAAAACAGTTTGAACTCCGAAACCTGGGAAGTGGTTCAATTAACTGGCATATAATATCTCTGATTCCCGACTGGATGACACTCTCATTGACGGAAGGTTCCAGTTTGCTTGCATTGCAACGAGTAAACGTATCTGTTAACCGAAATATTTTAAATCCTGGATTGTACAATCAATTGCTTGAAATTGAATCATCGGCCGGTTTGGATTCGGTGTTGATTTCGGTAATGGAGCGGAATCTGTACGCTTCCCAGACGGGCCTGTTTTTTAATGATCTGGATTTTTCAAATTCCGTGATAAAAAAATCGATGAAAGTCATCAATATTGGAAACAACGACGGTGAATTTATTTTAAAAAGCACTGAAGATGCACTGGTATTTTATCCGGATCGTGGCCGCGTTGCAACAACCGATACAATCAGCGTTGATGTCCTGATCGATTCCGAAAATATTCAGACGTCTCAAATCCCGTTTTCTTTCTTTAATGGAATTGACACACTTGACTATGTATTTAGTTTTACTGATTCTCTAAATGTACCAGATAAATCCTTGAAGCTGTTTCCCGTCATTCCAAATCCCTATATTACTTCGAATGGTGCTCTTGCCCAGATTCGATTCCGATGTACGGATGTTTCCCGGGCAACCTTGCAGATTTTCAATATTCGTGGTGAACAGGTTCAATACCTGAAAATAAACAATCCTGAGACCGGTTTGCATATCTATGCCTGGGACGGTAAGAATCGCAACGGCCACCGGGTGAGCAGCGGCGTCTATTTTATTACACTTCAACAGCGAAATAAGACCACAACCCAAAAAATGCTGTTATTGAATTAGGAGAATCAACTATGATTGATATTGGCCGTTTTCATAATTTGCCAGTTATAAAGACCGTCGATTTCGATGCTTACCTGGATGCCGGTGAGGACATTGAAATTCTTTTGCCTCGAAAAGATATACCAGAAACCTGTGAAGTCGGTGATAAAATTGAGGTTTTTGTTTATCATGATTCCGATGAACGCTTGATTGCAACAACGCAGAAACCGTTGGCAGTTGTCAGCCAAATCGCTTTTCTGATGGTAAAATCCGTGACCAAAGTTGGAGCATTTCTGGACTGGGGACTTCCCAGGGA
>CAZAKB010000304.1:0-2209 GCA_964485475.1 uncultured bacterium | reverse complement strand
TTTCACATAACGGAAAACTATTTTTATACAAATAATAACACATAATGGTTTCCAATATCCCCAATGAAACAGAAATAATAACCTGAAATTAAATTTTGAATATTTTTATAATTGCGGAGGTGGAGGGACTCGAACCCCCAAGGGCGTAAACCCGGCGGTTTTCAAGACCGCTGCCTTACCAATTAGGACTACACCTCCCGATTAAAATAGCGCCGGAATATACAATAACCTCATCAAAGGATGCAAGTGATTTTCAGTGTACTCTATTCTGCGTACATTTCATCAACAAGATGACTGTATTTCCTCAACACATCCTTTTTCTTTACTTTCAATGACGGTGTAAGTTCACCATCCTCTATCGTAAAATCCTTGGGAATAATTCTGAACTTCTTGATGTTTTCAAAGCGGGAAAATGTTGCCGTTTGCTTTTCAATTTCTTTCTGAATATGTGTATACAGTTCACTATTTCGAATAAATTTTTCATAAGGTTCAAAAACAATTGAATTATCGTCAGCCCACTTTTTTATCGCTACCTGATCCAGCACAATCAGAGCCGAAATATAATGTTTCCGGTCACCGATTAATACGGATTCTGAAATATAGGGACTTAATTTTAAGGACTCTTCGATTGGCTGAGGCGCTACATTTTTGCCGCCCGCAGTTACCAGTAAATTCTTTTTTCGGTCTGTGATAAATAAAAAGCCATCATCATCAAAATGGCCAATGTCCCCGGTATGTAAAAAACCTTCGCTATCCATTACTTCATCAGTCATTTCCTGACTCTTGTAATAGCCTCTCATCACCTGGGGACCGCGAACCAGAATTTCGCTATCATCGGCAATTTTAAATTCTGTTTCAGGGATAGCGACTCCGACTGAACCCAAACGTACATTGCCCGGTCCATTTACAGTAATTACCGGGCTGGTTTCGGTCAAACCGTATCCTTCATAAATTTTCAGGCCGGCACAAAAGAAAAACTCTGCAATTTCCGCAGATAAGGGCGCTCCACCAGACACAAAACGCTGCAGATTTCCACCTGTTTTTTGCTGAAGTTTACTGAATACTAATTTATCTGCAATTCTAATTTTTCGCCTCTGCCAGGAATTGATCGGAGTACCCGATATCTCATTCTCCATTCGTACCTTGCCGGATTTTAAGGCCCAGTAAAATATCGATTTCTTAATCGCGGAACCTGATAAAACCCCGGACATAACAGTTCCGTAGATTTTTTCGAACAAGCGTGGTACACTAATAAGTATTGTCGGCTGGACCTCACTCATATTCTGGATTACCGTTTCAGTACTCTCAGCGAATCCGATCGTAGCGCCCAGTATCATCGGTACATAATAACCACCCATCCGTTCCAGCACATGGCTCAACGGCAAAAATGACAGAAAGACATCTTCGGGAAATATCTGGATAATTGTGATACTGTTATCAACATCCCGGACAAAATTCTCATGACTGATCATTACACCCTTGGGGACACCGGTAGTCCCGGAAGTGTAATTGATACAGGCTAAATCATCACCGTTAACTTTGCCAGTCAGCTCGTCATATTTATGAGGATTCTCTGACAGAATATTTGCACCTTCTTTAATAATATCCTGAATCCATTTGATTTTTGGGTTTTGGGGCTTATCAAAAATAATAATTCGTTCAAATTCGTACCCGGAATCTACGATCTTCTTCAGCAGATCCGATGTGGAAATAAACAAGACCCGTGGATTCGAATGGCTCAATAATTCAAATACTTGTTTCGGTGACAGTGTCGGATAAATCGGTACCGATATTAAACCAATAGATACATTGGCCAGGTCGGCCATAATCCACTCTTCACGGTTATCGGACATTATTGCAACCCGGTCGCCATGTTTAATTCCCCAGGAATCTAAAACCAGCCCAATGGATTTTACATGATTACCGAGATCCCTGTACAAAATCGGTCGATAGCTACCATCAATTTTGGATAATAACGCAGGTTTGTCAGCGTATTTTTCAACGTTTTTAAAAAATCGTTGCGGAATTACATAGTTTTCTTTCACAATACCCTCTGTTTTAAATCTTAGTTTTTGAATTTACAGATTTTTTTATTTAAATTCACTGGCTTTTAATACGGAGAGGTGGCCGAGTTGGCTGAAGGCGCTCGCCTGCTAAGTGAGTATCCTGGGAAACTGGGATCCCGGGTTCGAATCCCGGTCTCTCCGCA
>CAZAKB010000303.1:0-2212 GCA_964485475.1 uncultured bacterium | reverse complement strand
GTACTGGAATCAACGGGAATTAAAGATCAATTGTCAACAATTCCATTGTTCAGTGATTTCCTGAATTTTTTGGGTGAGCGCTCAGACGTCAGTAAAACGATAATGACTGTTGTCCCGGAAAAAGATGTATCGGAAATTGCGCAGGGAATCGAAGAAATCATGGGCGATCTGAATAAGCACACCGGCGCTATGGTAATGGCTCTTGACCTCTTCTTTATAAAAGGGTCAATGGAAATTTAAAATACCAAATGCCATCGAATTGAAATAAAAAAGAGGCTGACCGTTAGAACGGACCAGTCTCTTTAATGTTGAGATGAATTCTTTTTCTACTTTAATTCACTCTTGATCAGATCTATTAATTCTTCCAGCATGACCGGCTTGGCAATCCATTTTCGTCCGATTTCATCCAGGCGGGAGGCAATATTTTCATCATGATCGTAACCGGTAATAAACACAAAGGGCAGATCGGGATTGAACTGCTGAGCCTTTTCATAGAGGCTAAACCCGTCCTCGTTCGGCATGATTATATCCGATAGAACGATATCCGGATCCGTTTCCCGAATCTTTTTCAATGCTTCAGAAGCGGAAAACGCCGATTGTACATTAAATCCGTTTTGAGCAAAATATTCGGAGTACAATTCACAGATCAATTTATCATCATCGACAATAATTATTTTTGGCTTTATCATGTTTGATCCTATACATTAAATTCACGACGTGCTGTAATATACGGCAAAAATTATTAAAGGAAAATCAAGAACGGTTCTTTTCCAGGCCTTTTCCCATCCATTTTTTTGCCAACAACAATGATATTGGCGAAACAATGGCGATCAATCCATAAATCAGCCACATGGTCCGTGTGTTCATCTGGGACGGCACAACACCTTCCGGGCAATAATTCATTAAAAACCAGCCACTGTACATTGCGGTAATAATTTTTGTCAGAAACCATGGAAACTGACCAAGGCCCATATAGATACCAGTCATATTTTTTGGGGCGATTTCGGCAACCCACTGAAGAAACCGCGGCTGCCACATGGCTTCACCGATTGTCATAATAATCAGATATCCAAAAACCGTATATAAACTCGGTCCTAATGTCAACAGAAATGTTGGTGCTGCCATGACAAAGGTACCCATGATCATCATCTTATAGGTATCTTTCTCGGCGGTTAACGCAGCCACCATGGGCGTGAGAATGAAAATCAGTAACGGGTTGAAATTCACGAAAAATTCAAAATTTTCCGATACGACACCAGTAAATGCCCGGCTGAAATATTGAGGTAATGTCAGCCAGTTATGAGCGAATAGCGTCTGTACGGGAATTAACATAAAAATGAAAAACATAAAGCGGCCGTCACGAATCGGGAAATTTTTAACATAATAGGCAAATTTCTCTTTGGCGGACATTTTTGCCATTTCATCGTCTTCTCTTTTATCGGCATCGGTGCGGTCTTTGGCCACATTGGCGAGTGCCAGTTTGACCGTTTTTTTCGAAAGAATAAAAGCAATTACGAGAATTCCCACGACAGTCAATGCCACAAAAACCCAGTACACGCCGATAATTTCATAACGTTTGCGGATCGGAGGTGAAATAAGTCCTGGCAAGAAACCACCCAGATTCATGATTGCATATAGCATGGCGTAACCCATGGCAGCAGTTTTGCCGCTGGTAAATTGTTTGACCGCCGTATAACATGCGGGTTGATAGATTCCATAACCGAGGACGATTCCCAGAATTCCCAACATTGCCAGTAAATGAGCGGAATTCCATAATCCACTGACGCCAAGTCCCGGCGCGATTGTCAGGAATACTCTTCCAAACAGCATGAATGTGAGTGATATCAGGAGCGCTTTCCGGACGCCGATCCAATCAACGGTACCGCCCAGAAACAGCATGCTCAGAGTAATACCGGCCGTTAATATACCGACCATCCGTCCGGCCTCAATATCATTTAATCCAATGTACTGGTTGAAAAATATCGCCAGCAAACCAAGCACTCCAAAATACGTAAGTCCTTCGAGCAGGTAGGAAAGATTAATTCCCCACAGTGCGCGCGGGGCGTGAATCAGATTAATAAAGGGATCAACTATGTCCCGCAAAGGGTTTTTCTTGATGTCCGGTTTTTGTTCTTCCATAACTCCTCGCTTAAATAATCAAATTATTAATTGCCTAAAATCTAAAAAATGTAAGATCATTTCAAAATAAAAA
>CAZAKB010000302.1:0-2242 GCA_964485475.1 uncultured bacterium | reverse complement strand
CTGAACACAAAATCGTTTTTACCTTTGAAAACGGTGATGATCTGAGTGTGGAGAATAGTCGGAAATTTGTAACCTTTCATCCCCGTTGTGGCACCAGTTTCATTTTTATTGTTCTTTTATCGTCTATCCTGATGTTTGCCCTAATTGATACGGCAATTATTGCCATTTTAGGCAATATTACACTTTCGATGCGTCTGATTTTTCACCTGTTAATGATGCCGGTGGTTGCCGGAGTGGGCTATGAATTTTTAAAATTGACCGCCAAATACCAACATTCCTGGTGGGGCCGTAGCCTGTCTGCGCCCGGATTGTGGCTGCAGCGGATTACAACAAAACCACCCAGTGATGAACAACTGGAAGTGGCAATTATCGCCCTAAAAACGGCGTTTGGTGATTCTTATGATCAATATGTTGGTCTAAAATTTGTCGCGGAAGCGGTTGAGTAAACGGTGATTCTATGAAAGAAAAACTCCTGGAAATCCAGCAGCATTCCGAGGAATTATCCCAGGAATTGGCGAAGCCGGAAGTATTTTCCGATCAGGATCGCTATAAAAAACTGGGCAAAGAACACAAAGACCTGCAACCCATTGTTGAAAAATCCAAAGAATATCTGGCTGTTCTGAAAAATCTTGAAGAGGACCTGGAAACCCTCAAAGGCTCGGATACTGAACTAAAAGAGTTGGTTTATGGAGAAATCGAGGAGTTAAAAGCTCGGGAAGAAGAACTTCAGGAAGAGTTAAAAATATTACTAATTCCCAAAGACCCGAATGATGATAAAAATGCCATTGTCGAAATTCGTGCCGGCACTGGTGGTGACGAAGCTGCTATTTTTGCCGCGGACCTCTATCGTATGTATATCAAATATGCCGAACGGAAAAACTGGAAAGTTGAAGAATTGTCAACCAATATGATCGGTATCGGTGGTCTCAAAGAGGTCATTTTCTCACTTAGCGGAAGTGGTGTTTATGGAACACTGAAATTTGAATCCGGCGTACATCGGGTGCAACGCGTTCCGGTAACCGAGACTTCTGGTCGAATCCACACGTCTGCTGCTACGGTTGCGGTATTGCCGGAAGCCGAAGATGTGGATTTAGATATTGATCCGTCGGAACTGAGAATCGATACCTATCGCGCCAGTGGTGCCGGCGGTCAGCATGTGAACAAAGTGGAATCGGCAATCCGGATTACCCATTTGCCATCGGGACTCGTCGTTACCTGTCAGGATGAAAAATCCCAACATAAAAATAAAGCCAAAGCGTTGAAGATACTGCGCAGTCGCTTGCTGGCGAATATGCAGGCTGAACATGAGGCGGAAATTGCCGCCCAGCGGCGCTTGATGGTCAGTACCGGCGACCGCAGCGCCAAAATAAAGACCTACAATTTTCCCCAGGGCAGAGTCACGGATCATCGGGTTTCTTTGACTCTGTATAAGCTGGAATCCGTCATGTTGGGCGATCTGGATGAACTGATTGACGCTGTAAAAACTGCTTACAATATGGACTTGTTGCAACATACATCGCCCGGCGCCTAAATTTACACAAATAATAGACATTCCTTTTTAATAAATCAGAATATCCCTTGATACCAGGGAAATCCCGGTTAAATTTTACTGTCAATATGGAAACTTCTACTGCAAAAATCTGGCGTGTTGTTGATCTGTTGAAATGGTCAAAGGAGTATCTCGCCACCAGGGGGGTCGAATCGCCGCAAATCGAGGCCGAATACATGCTGAGGCATGTCCTGAACTGTTCCCGCATTGACATTTATCTAAATTATGAACGGCCATTGCATGCCGACGAACTGGCAGCATTCAAAACATTGCTGATTAACCGGGCAAAAGGTATCCCTGTTCAATATGTGTTGGGCTATACGGAATTTATGGGACACACATTTACGGTAAGCCCGGCGGTTCTGATTCCACGCCCGGAGACAGAACTGCTGGTTGAAAAAGCGCTTTATTTGTTAAAGCAAATGCAAAGTCAGGAAATACCTGTCCTGGATGTTGGGACAGGCTCCGGTTGTATTGCTATATCCATTGCGATTGGTTGTGAACGATGCCGGGTTACGGCCCTGGATATCAGTCCGGCAGCATTGCGGGTTGCCAAAGAAAATGCCGAAAGCAACCGGGTGACCGATCGAATTAACTTTATTGAAATGGATATTTTGAACCATTCACCTGAAAATAAGTCGTTTGATATGATTGTATCGAACCCGCCCTATGTCGCCGGAGATTATTGGAAAA
>CAZAKB010000301.1:0-2301 GCA_964485475.1 uncultured bacterium | reverse complement strand
AATGAACTCGTGGAAAAATTCAAGAATATGGATGAAACCTATAAAGTTGAAATTATAGAATCTATCGCGGAGGATGAGGCTCTTTCAGTATATACTCAAGGTGATTTTACTGACCTTTGTCGTGGTCCCCATGTTCCATCGACCGGAAAGATAAAGGCATTTAAATTGTTGAATACTGCCGGTGCTTACTGGCGTGGTGATTCACAAAATAAAATGCTGACCAGGATTTATGGAACATCCTTTCCTTCAGAAAAGGAACTGAAAAAGTACCTGAATTTTCTGGAAGAAGCAAAACGCCGTGATCATCGTAAACTCGGCAAATCACTGGAATTGTTTGAAATCAATGAACAAGTCGGGCCAGGGCTGGTGATCTGGTATCCCCGTGGCGCGATGCTACTTCAAACAATCAAGGATTATTGGATAAAAGAGCATATCGAACGTGGCTATGAACTGGTTCAGACGCCACATATCGGGAAGTCGAATCTTTGGGAAACCAGCGGACATCTTGGTTTTTATCGTGAGTCTATGTTTGATTCCATGAAAATTGAGGGCGATGAATATTTTATTAAGCCGATGAACTGCCCGTTTCATATTCAGGTATATAAAGCAAAGACGCGCAGCTATCGTGATTTACCAATTAAATACGCTGAACTGGGAACAGTGTATCGCTATGAACTTTCTGGTGTTTTACACGGTTTAATGCGGGTACGTGGATTCACTCAGGACGATGCGCATATCATTTGTTCTCCTGATCAATTGAATGAAGAAATCATGAAACTGGTCCAGTTTTCTTTCGATTATATTCGTAAATTTGGGTTCAATGAATTTGAAGTTTTTGTGGCGACCAAACCAAAAGATAAATATGTTGGTGATGTTGAAAAATGGGAAGAAGCTACTGATGCACTGAAATACGCACTTAACGAGTTAGATGTTCAATATTCATTGGATGAAGGTGGCGGTGCGTTTTATGGTCCTAAAATTGACATTAAAATTAAAGATGCTTTGAATCGTAGTTGGCAATGTACAACAATACAGTTCGATTTTAATCTTTCCGAACGATTTAAAATGGAGTATATTTCCAGCGATAATGAGAAAAAACAACCGTATATGATTCACAGAGCCATTATGGGCTCACTTGAACGGTTTGTGGGAGTGCTTATTGAAAATACTGTGGGTGATTTCCCGGTATGGCTGGCGCCGGTTCAGGCAATGGTTATTCCGATTTCCGAAAACCAGAATGAAGTTGCCGAGGAATTTTATCAAATATTGAAGAAACGGTCGATTCGGGTTGAATTCAATCGGAAAAGTGATACAATGGGTGCCAAGATCAGGGAAGCCGAATTGATGAAGATTCCCTACATGTTTATCATCGGAGAACGCGAAGCACTGGATAAAAAAGTATCTATTCGACGTCGTAAGTCCAAAGAAAAGGTTGTGTGCACATGGGATGAAGCGATTACGATATTAGAGACAGAGATAGTCAAACAATAGAGGAGATAAAATCATAGAAAAAAAACTACGCATTAATGAACAGATTCGCACACAATCCGTGCGACTCATCGATCCCGACGGTAAGCAGGTTGGAATAGTGTCGCCGCGAGAGGCACTTGATATGGCTGATGAGTTTGGCCTAGACCTCGTCGAAATATCACCAGATGCAAATCCGCCGGTCTGCAAAATACTTGATTTTGGGAAATACAAGTATCAACAGCAGATGAAAGAACGAGAGAATAAGAAAAAACAGCATGTTATCAAACTTAAAGAAGTTCGTTTTCGGCCTCGGATTGGTGAACACGATCTGAACATGAAGGTCGATCATATCCGGGAGTTTATCGGTGACGGATACAAGGTAAAAATCACCCTGATGTTTCGTGGGCGCGAGCTGGCGCATAAGGAAGTCGGAGAGGAACTGATTAAAAAAATCCTCGATACGCTGTCTGACATTTGTGTAGTTGATAAAACGCCTTCCTTTGAAGGGCGTACGATTGTAACGTTTCTGACTGGAAAATAGGAGATAAAAACGAAATGCCAAAAATGAAAACAAGACGATCCGCTGCAAAGCGATTTAAACTTACCGGATCGGGAAAAGTCAAACGGAATAAAGCATACTTTGCTCATATTCTGACCAAAAAATCGTCCAAAAGAAAACGGAATTTGGGCCAGACCGGTACTGCAGCAGCAGCAGATGAAAAGCGAATTAAGAAAATGATTGTAAGTTAGGAGTTGAATTATGCCAAGAGCAAATAGTTCTGTACCCCACCATAGAAAACACCGTAAGTTGATTAAAATGGCGAAGGGATA
>CAZAKB010000300.1:0-2370 GCA_964485475.1 uncultured bacterium | reverse complement strand
GTTAATAAACCGGATTTCTTAATAAATGAAAGTGGTTTTTTAACTTTAAATTCCGGAGGGCTGGAGAACGAAAGCCGGTTGGGTTATCCTTCCCTTCCGTACTTTAGCAAAATTTTTAATGCAATGCCTGAAAACATTCGGTTTCACATTAATGGCTCCAATCGGGTTGTCCTGCCGATTAATGGAAAACTTGAGCGGTTTTCCGACAGATCGAAACCGGACAATGAAGAGTTTGAAATCGCCGATATAACCATTACCGATATTGGCAATCTATTTCCCAGGGAAACCGTCAGTATTACTTTTCTTGGATATACCAATAATCTGCCGCTAACTGCTGTTAAAATTTATCCTTATCAACTGATCGAAAACGGCCGCCATCTGCGCTACTTTGAAGAGCTGAGCATATCATTATCTATTGAGAGCAATTCAACACTCAGTGAAATTCAAAGATCAGAAAAATCAAACCTGGAAAAAGCCCTGGACCTAAACGATAAGGTTCGGCAATTACTGCCGAAAAAAACTCTTCTTAAACAAGGAACTCATTTTCTGTACAGTAAAAAAATGATGCGTATAACTCTGGATTCTACTGGAATTTACCGCATCAGTCAGTCTACCCTGAAGGATAGCGGTGCCGCTATTAAAAAGGTCGATCCACGAACTTTTCAAATGTTCAATAAAGGTATCGAAGTACCTATTTACATTAAAGGTGAATCCGATGGTACCTTCGATAAGTCCGATTATATCGAATTCTACGGTCAGCGGAATCCCAATAGTGTAGCAGACTACTACCATGACCCCTTTACAGATAAAAATGTCTACTTCCTGACCTGGGGTGAGCAAAACGGTCTGCGCTATGCCGAGGAATCGGCCAAATCAACAATCAGTACGAATGATGCAATTGTTCCAACAGATTATGAGTATACTTCTCATTTTGAAGTAAATAGTTATTTTGACAGACTCGGGCGAGTCGATACCGATCTTCCAACTCATACCCGGGATCATTGGTTCTTTGACAGCGGTATCAACGGTGGTACAACCAAGAGTTATAATTTTCCATTGATCTATCCAAACACAAATACGCCCGAGCCATTTAATATCGAAGTTGGCATGCACGGACTGACGTATCAGTCCGGGGATCATACGGTTTCTGTATATATTAATGATTACTTTACGACCGCCAATAGTTGGAGTGGTCAGGTTCCGTATATTATACGAAATAACGCAACCCAGATACTTCAGAATCGTTACCTCAGACACGGTAAAAATAAAATCCAGTTAGCGGTTGCCGGAGATGATCCCACAAACAAATACGACAAGGTGCTCTTTGATTATTTGGACGTCCGTTATAAACGGCTGTATGAGGCCTATGAAGACCGGATTGATTTCAATCGTCCTGAAAACATGCCGACCGGGACGTATCATTTCAAAATTGGCGGTTTCGAAAATCCGGATATCTCGATCTATAAAATCGGCAAAAGCAAACTGATGGATTTCAGTGTCGATTACAGTACACTGACAGACAACTACTCAGCCTTGATTGAGGATTATATTCACGATGACAATACTTTTTATATTGCAGCTTCCCAGGCAGGAACGATGCAGCCAATCAGCATTCAAGCCGATACAATTTTTAATATTTCTGCCGAAGACAATCCCGTTGACTTGCTGATAATATCGGATCAACGGTTTAAAAATAATCTTACAAAATTGATCTCTTTTTATCAACGCATCGGGATAAATGCCATGGTCGTCGGTATCAAGGATGTTTATAATGAATTTAATGACGGAATTGTGAGTCCATACGCCATCCGGGATTATTTATCATTTATTCATGAAAACTGGACTCACCAGCCACAATCCGTTCTTCTGATTGGTGATTCCGGGGTTCGGGAAGAAGAATCGGTTCCCGCCTTTTTCAACCAATCATACAAATACGGTGCCTGTGCCAGCGATCACTGGTATGTTGCATTGGATGAAACATCGGGGATACCGGAATATGCGATTGGACGCTGGCCCGTATCGGATCAGGAAGAATTGGAATTACTCATCGACAAACGCATTAATTACACGGATAAAGCACCGGTTGGCCCCTGGCGGAATGAAATGCTCTATATCGCCGGATATGAAGATGCGTTTAAGAATCAAACCGAAAACATGATTCAAAAACAAGTACCTAAGGAATTTAGCATTAACCGGATTTTCATCAATCCATCATCTGTTAAAACTCCATTCTTCGGTGGATCGGATACACTGATTTACCTGTTTAATGAAGGTCTGACACTGATCAATTTCATGGGGCACGGCGGTGGCGCTGTTTGGGCTGACCGATCACTTTTTAATACAACGCACATCCAATATCTGGATAATTAT
>CAZAKB010000299.1:0-2398 GCA_964485475.1 uncultured bacterium | reverse complement strand
TTCATCCGTTCTTTGATAGTCCGAGCCATCCGCGTAAAGGCCAGATTAAACTGATTTGTCAACTGCTCGCCAGTTGTTCTAACACGCCGGTTTCCCAAATGATCAATATCGTCACGACCAAGGTTTCCTTTACGCATTTCAACGATATGTTTCATTATTTCAATGATATCGTCTTTCGTCAGAACCGTATTGTCCAGCGGAACATTCAAATTGAATTTTTTATTGATGCGATAACGTCCGACCTGTCCCAAATCGTATTTTTTCGGGCTGAAAAACAGTCTTTCGACAAATTTTTTCGCGGTTTCCAGGTTTGGAGGTTCGCCTGTTCGCAAACTTCGATAGAGAAACAGCAGTGCTGATTCTTCATCGAAGGTTGCTGAATCTTTCCGAAGCGTACTGATAAAAATCGACTTTTCGATATCACTAATGGTTGTAAATACCAGCAGTGATTCGACATTATGATCCTTACACAGTTTGAGCATATCCTGAGTAACTTCGATAATTTCTTTTACTTCAAAAAGGACCTCGCCGGTTTCAGGATCGACAACGCTTTCCACCAGTACTTTGCCTAATGCATTCTTGGGCGATGACTTAATATTGATCAATTCACCAACATTAAACAGTTTTACAATGTCTTCATTATTGGGAAAGCCAAACGCTCTGAGCAAAATAGTGGCGGGAAATTTCTTGCGCCGATCAATAATAGCACTAAGTACATCCCGTGTATCGATGACAAAATCAACCCAGGATCCTCTGAACGGAATTACCCTTGCGGTATAAATTTTCATACCATTGGTATGCTCACCCTCATCAAAAAAGACGCCGGGTGACCGCTGCAGCTGGCTGACGATGACGCGTTCAGCCCCATTAATAATAAAAGTGCCTTTATTGGTCATGTAAGGAACATTGCCAAAGAAGATATCCTGCTCAATTCCCGCAGAATAATCCCCTTTTTCGCCGCCCTCTTCACTGATATGCAATACCAAACGCACCTTTAGTGGAACCGTATAGCTGACTCCGCGTTCCAGGCACTCTTTAATTACGTAGCGTGGTTCACCGATGGAATAATATTTATATTCCAAGATATAATTACCATGTGAATCTTCAACGGGGAAAATATTTTTAAAAGCCGATTCTAGACCTTTATTCAGCCGTTCTTTCGGATCCACATCTTCTTGTAAAAAATCTTGAAAAGAATCCAGCTGAATTGCCAATAGGTTTGGCATATCCTGTACCGAAGCAATTTTGGAAAAGGTTTTTCTTTGAGCAGTCTTCACTGGAGTATTACTCAAGAGCATTCCTCCTTCTCACGTTTAAATATCCCCATTTAAATATGGGGATACATATTTCTCTTGTAGAGGCGCAGTCATTTAATAACTGATGAAAAGCCGGGCAGATTATTTTACCTCTACGGTCGCGCCAGCTTCTTCCAACTGTTTCTTTAAATCTTCAGCTTCTTCTTTAGAAACGCCTTCTTTTACAGCATTCGGAGCACCATCAACGAGGTCTTTGGCTTCTTTCAGGCCTAGACTGGTAGCGGCTCTAACCACTTTAATCACATTGATTTTCTGTGATCCGACTTCTTTCAGGATAACATCAAATTCTGTCTGTTCTTCTTCTTCTTCTGCAACAGCTACTGGGCCAGCGGCGGCAATCGCAACCGGTGCAGCGGCTTTTACATCAAACTTTGTTTCGATCTCTTTAATCAGTTCCGAAATCTCCAGCATATTGGCTTTTTCCAGGTATGCAAGAACGTCTGCTCTTGTTATGTCTGCCATGTTTAAGTTTCCTCCTTTTAACTGCAAACTATTTTCTTATTTCTTTTCACTTAACGATTTTAGCGCACCCACTACCTGGCTCATTGAACCACGAAGAGTTCCAACAAGGCGGCTCATCGGAGCGGCTAATGTCCCAACGAGGGTTGATAATAATTCAGCCTTGGTCGGTAAATTGATGATTGCACTGACTTGCTCAGCATTGAACAATTCTTTTTCAAAAATACAACCGGTAATCCTCAGGTTTTCAAGTTTATTTTTCTTGATATACTCTGAAATGATTTTACCGGGAGATGATGGATCTTCATAACTAAATGCCATCCCCATTTGTCCATCGACCAGATTGTCGATTGACTCATATCCAGCATTTTTCGCTGCAATGCGGGACAGCGTTTTTTTAGTCACTTTATATTCAATCTGGGATGAATGAAGTTCGTTGCGCAGATTATTTACCTGTTCAACATTCATTCCTTTATAATTGGTGAAGAAAATACCTTTTGCGTTGGTAAATTTATCTGTGAATTCTTCAACAATTCTTAGGTTCTTCTTATTCGGCATGATGTCTCCTCAATCCGTTTCTATTGCGTTACCGTGGATTTATCAACGCGTACACCGGGGCCCAT
>CAZAKB010000298.1:0-2402 GCA_964485475.1 uncultured bacterium | reverse complement strand
TTACGGGACTGAAATTGTATTTCCGGTAGAATTTCTGAGTAAATTCTGCAATCAGCTCATAAGCGCGAATCAGCGTCTCCTCTTCTGGCAGAAATACAATCCTGAAATGATGTGTGCCTGGCTTTTCACCAAACCCCTTACCGTAAACGACAAGTACACCGGTTTCTTCCAGCAATTCAATGACATACTGTTCATCGTCAATACCATCAGGTAATTGGATTTTAGGGAAGGCATAAAATGCGCCGCCAGGTTTAACACAAGAGATACCGGGAATTGCATTCAGCATCTCAAAAGTAATATCACGACGCTTCTGGATTTTTGCCATCAACTCCGGTAAATGCTTGTCCCCACCATTCAGAGCCGGTGCAATCATGTATTGCTGAGGATGTGGAGAACAGAGCCTGGCACGCAACAGTTTATTAATGGCTTCACGGTATTCTACAATCATTTTCAGCGGGTCGTGAAAAATTGCCCAGCCAACTCTCCATCCGGGCATTATGTAATTTTTGCTGAGGCCACCAAATGTGATCACCGGAACTGTTTCGGAAAGGGATGCAATGGTAATATGCTTTTGACCGTCAAACAGCAGTTTATCATAAATTTCGTCTGCAAAAACAACCAAATTGTGTTTTTCGGCAAACTTGAGAATATTAAGAATACTTTCACGACTGTAATTGGCGCCCGTCGGATTATTGGGATTGATCACAACAATGGCCTTTGTCCGGTCGTTTACTTTACGCTCCAGTTCTTCCAGATCGATCTGCCAACCGGTTTCCTCATTGAGCAAATAGGGATTTAATTCACCGTGATATACCGGAATCTGACCGCTGTACAATGGATAACCGGGTGACGGAGTCATGATATTATCACCGGGATCAATTAACGCTGCGATGGCAATGGTAATCGCTTCGGATGCACCACTGGAAATAATGACGTCACTGGCGATTACATTTTTAATACCCTTTACATCAACAGCATTACGGGCAATTGCCTCTCTGGCTTCCAGAATACCCATGGAATCGCAATAGGTTGAGACATTGTTTTTTGTTCCGGCATTGGATGCAAGGATTCGATCGACAATTATTTGACGTAAATCTTTCGGGGTCTCAAAATCATAAACCGGCGGATCGCCAATATTCAGATAGAGGATTTTCTTACCAGTCGCTTCCAGCTGTTTCGCTTTGACAACGATGTCACGAATTGCATAGGTGACGTAATTTGTCCGATCTGCAGGTTTGATTGCTTTTGCCATCTTATCCCCCTACCTTGCTAATGTTTGATAGTTTCCGGTACGATAATCGTTTCGATAAACTGATCCGGCTGTACCAGGTAATGAGCCAAATCCATTAAATCATCTAATGTGATCTTTTCGATAATATCCAGTAATTCCTGAATTGTCATGATCCGGTTCTCATAAATTTCCATTTTCGCCATGCGGTTCATCCGGGCTTGCATGCCTTCCAATGAAATTACCAAGCCACCTTCGAATTGCTGTTTTACTTTATGTAATTCTTCTGAACTGATTCCATTTTGGGCCAGCTTGTTCAATTCAATGTAAATCATATCCCTGATGGTTTCCAGCTGATCCGTCTCCACACCCGCATACACGCCAAACAAACCATTATTCAAATAAAGATCATAATACGAATAAATCGCATATACGAATCCAAATTGCTCACGGATATTGTGGAAAAGTCGCGATGACATACCACCGCTCAGGATAACATTCAGTAATGCCAGGTGATAGCGCCGGGGATCGCCCTGATGGAAAACTCGTCTTCCCAGAACCAAATGTGACTGGCTGATCGGTCGTACAATCCGCTGACTTCTCTCAATGACAGGTGTGACGTCGGCTTGTATTAAAAGATCTTTCCCAACCGGTAAATCCGACAGGTATTTTATCACCATATCTACCAGTTCCTGATGATTTACCCGGCCTGAGGCAACAACAAGCAGACGGTCTGCTGTATAGTGATTTGTAATAAACTCCGTCAGTTGATCAATTGTAAATGATCGAATGTTCTCCACATTGCCCTGGATTGACCGGCCAATGGGATGATCGGGAAACAGCTGTTCGGAAAAATAATCATGAATAATATCGCTTGGAGTATCTTCTATTTCACGAATTTCTTCAATGATAACCCCTTTTTCACGCTCAAGATCTTCATTATTGAATTGGGGATTTTTAATCAAGTCCGATAAGACATCAACGCCAGTCGCCAAATGCTCGCCCATTAAACGGGCATAATAGCAGGTCACATTCTTGCTTGTGAAAGCATTTAAGGCCCCACCAAGAGACTCTATTTCGTTGGCAATCTGATATGCGTTCCGGTTTTTTGTGCCTTTGAAGGCCATATGTTCGAGTAAATGGGCAATGCCGTTTGTCTCCCTGGATTCATCCT
>CAZAKB010000297.1:0-2410 GCA_964485475.1 uncultured bacterium | reverse complement strand
GTAGAATCATTACGTTCCAGGGTAAAGGTGTTGATTTTCCCGGAGTCCGGCAGGGTCACATTGAGCGTCACCCAGACGCAGGCGACGTTTTCTACAGAGAGATAGATGTCGTATTCCGGTTCTGTCGGACATTCCTTGCAGGACATGGCAATCACAAGAATGCTAATAAGCAATATTGAACTTATGGTTATTTTGGCAAATAGTTTTTCAGAGGGCATCATTTTTCCCCATTTTCAACTTCAATCATCCTATTCCCCCCACTCAAAGTCAACCAGCCGTTCTTTAATGGATACCGACGCTATTTTCACATTCACTTTATCGCCCAGACGAAAGGTCCGCTTGCTGCGCCGGCCTTTGAGAGTATGATTTTGTTCGTCAAAAACATAATAATCGTCTTCCAATGTCCGGACATGCACCAGCCCTTCAACCAGGTAATCGGAAATCTCCACAAAGAAACCGAATTCCATAACGCCGGTGATGATTCCGTTGTACCAATTGCCAACCTTTTTTGCCAGGAACCGGATCTGTTTGACTTTGATATATGCCCGTTCGATCTGCATTGCCCGAATCTCATTTTCTGTTGACAGTTCCGTCGTTCGCGGCAGGGAACGTTGAAAATAGGCTTTATCTTCCGGTGATACAGGTTTAGAGTACAGTTTGATCAATCGGTGAACTATCAAATCAGGATAGCGGCGAATCGGCGATGTGAAATGTGTATAATACCGAAACGCCAATCCGAAGTGTCCCAGGGCTTTTACGGAATACTGGGCTTTCGACATTGATCGCAGGGCAATTTGTTCAATGAACAGTTTAAAGGGCAGATTTTCGATTTCCAGCATAATATTTCGAATATCGTTCGGCGTCACCGGATCGGGTCGCTGGTAATCCAGTCCCATGCGCCGCAATAAATCATACAAACTTTCAATAGCGTCTTCAGTCGGCGCCGGATGGACCCGGTAGATAAACGGCAGTTTCTCTTTCTTTCTCTGAACAGCAATCCACTCTGCTACTTTCCGATTGGCCAGCAACATAAATTCTTCGATCAGTTTGTGACTGTCCAGACGCTCTGACGGTTTTATTTCTACAGGAATCCCGTCTTCTCCAATTTTGAAAATCGGTTCCGGTATATCAAAATCAATGCTGCCGGCGTCAAAACGTTTCGTCCTGAGCAATGAGCTCAATTGATGTAATTTTTGGATTGTATCACTATGAGGTCCGTTTTTCCGATCAATAATTTCCTGGACCTCCTGGTAATTAAAACGCTGAACCGAGCGGATAATGCTCGGAGAAATATGATATTCCAGCACATTTCCTGCTTGATCTACAGTCATGATTACCGACATGGTCAGTTTATCTTTAGCCGGTTCCAGGGAGCAGATTTCATTGCTGATTCGCTCCGGCAACATTGGTACTACCGTATCTCCCAGGTAAATACTCGTACTCCGGTTCCGGGCTTCCCTGTCCAGAGTCGTTCCGGCCTGAACATAATGACTGACATCGGCAATATGCACACCCAGTTTCCAGTTGCCATCGGTTAATTGTTCCAGTGACACCGCATCGTCAAAATCCTTCGCGGTGACAGGATCAATGGTAAAAATCTCCCAATCCCGCAGATCAAGCCGATTTTTAATAATATCATCGGAAATATCACTTTTTATTTGAGCCACTTCCTTAATAACAGGCTGTGGAAATTCGGGCGACACATGAAACATTTTCAGAATGATCGGCACATCGTCATGAGGATTTTCCGGAGTCCCAAGGATCTGCTTTATCTCCGCGAGTGGATCGGTTTTCACGTTTTCCCAAACCAGGTTTTGCAGTTCCACAATCTGACCGCTTTTCATTCCTTCAAGTTCATTCTGGATGATAATAGACACCGGTGGGGCCGGCATTTCAGGAACAACCACCCATTGTTGATTATGACGTTTTAGGGTTCCGAAAAGCGGTTTTTCCGAACGTTCAACAATGCGCAACACCCGGCCTTCCGGATTTTTCCCGGTCTGTTTGTGGGATTTCTCAACCAACACTTTATCACCCTGAAAAGCGGTCGATGTATCGTAACTTCCAACAAATATATCCGTACCTTCTTCAACATTAATAAAGGCAAATCCCCGGCTGGAAAAGGAAATAGTTCCTACAATTTGCTGTCTTTCACTGGAAATCGAATAACAGTTTTTCGGATATCGTTCAATCTTCCCGGCATCAGCCATTTCACGGAGTAGTTCTTTAAACTGAGGGTATTTGCCACTGTTGACGTTCAGTGCTTTGGCGATTTTCCGTTGTTTAAACACCACACCCTTTTGTTTTTTTAAATAGCTGAGTATTTTTTCATCCAATTGTTGTTTTGATTTCATTATTAAAACCTGCTGATTAAGCGAATGTGAATTTTCGCTGTTGAAAATGTGTCCCC
>CAZAKB010000296.1:0-2411 GCA_964485475.1 uncultured bacterium | reverse complement strand
CCGGAATATACCCGCCGGTATCAATCAACCTGAATTGCCGGCCAACCCAGTTGACGGTCTCGTAGACACGGTCACGGGTAATACCCGCCTGCGAATGAATGATTGATTTCCGCTTCTGGGCGATACGGTTAAAGAGTGTGGATTTCCCGACGTTCGGGCGTCCGATAATTGCAACTACTGGTTCATTTTTCAAGGTTATTTACCATTTCTTTTATGTCGTAATCACCGACTTTTACAGTTGTTTTTAATTCTTTGCTAATGTCTTCAGGCTTCAAGTCATCAAGAAGAAAACCATCTTCATTGATACAGTTTGGCGGTAAAAAGATACAATCGAAGACCGAATATTGGGGAAATTGTCGGATTATATCCTGGCCGGTCAATAATCCTGACACGGTAACAGTACTACCGAAGAAATCATTTTCTATGCTCACAATTTCAGCGTTCAGGTTGGGAATCCTGTTTAAATAGGGCAATACATATTCACGGATTACCGGCTCGGCCAATTTGCCGGTGATGAGACCGATTTTCATGGGACTCATTAAACTGATTTTACTCCGTCCTTTTACAGATTCAATTAATTGCCGGCATAGACCTACACCATTTTCAAGTTGGTAAAAAGGCCCGTAATGCTCATTAAGGGGAAACGGTTTATTGGCTAGCAGATAAAATTCATCCGACAGGTATACAAAGGGATCGCCTTCACTATTTTTATAAATGCGATTCCAATCCTTGGATTGACGTACTAAATCCGCCGCCAAATCGGGAGAAACCGGTCTGATTGCAGGTAAATGCTTTCGGTACCGGGTTAGTCCTACGGGCACAACAGCCAGGGACTGTATCATTTTCTTATATTTGTAGAGATCGATAATCGTTTGCTTGAGTACATCTCCGTCATTCACTCCCGGAACCAGCACTACCTGTGTATGCAATTCAATTCGTTTTTTCACCAGGTATTGAATTTTTTCCATCAACCGATCATCGTATTTAAATCGAAACAATGACTTTCTAATATCATGATCAGTAGCATGAACTGAAATATACAAAGGTGATAATCGCTGTTCCACAATCCGCTTCAGTTCCATGTCACACATGTCGGTCAGGGTAATATAATTACCGTACAGGAATGAATACCGGTAATCCTCATCACAAAAATAGATCTGTTTACGCATTTTAGGCGGATTTTGTTTTATAAAACAGAAGACACAATTATTGGAACAGGATTTCAGTTTAAAATCTTCAAGTTCGAGTCCAATATCTTCATCAAAGGATTTTTCAATTTGTATATGAAAACGTTTTCCATCCCGATCGTAAATCACGTCCAGTACTTCTTCGGATTGATAAAAATAATAATCCAGCAGATCGTTGACAGTATGACCATTCAATGAAACCAGATGATCATTTTTCATGATACCGGATTTATCAGCCAGACTTTCATTTCCAATATTTTGTATTTTTATCACATTCGAATCAATTTTATCATTTTTTTCTGTACTATTACTCAATCATAACCAAATTAATTTCCTGTACCTGCTGAGCAATTCCAAATATCAAGTGAATTTAACCATTTAAGACTGTTAATAAAAGGTCACATTTCAGGACGAATTTCCCGTAGAAAAAACCGTTGCATCTGTTATCAGGATTAATTATACTTAATTTAGTAATTGTATAAATGATGAAATCTAAAAAAGAAGATTTCACAGAATTGTCCGGTAACTGATATTTGACCTCAAGTCTTAGAAACAACTTCCGACGGTGGTTCTGAAAAACGGGATTCTTGTCTCCCAAGAATCCCGTTTTTACTTTACTAAATCACTAGATAATCCCTGAACACTACCACAATGACAAACGCAAGGGTTTCCAGAGTAGAAAAATTCAACTTTGAATTTGTTTATAAATAGACCAAGTGGTATACGGATAACACTAATTGAAAACAACCGACGAGGAAGCAGACTAAAATTGACAACCCTCTATCAATAAAAAAACCGAATATTTCCGGTTGATAAAGTTGCGTTAAGTGCCCATTTCTCGTCTTGTGAGCGGGTGAGGGGAATCGGACCCCCGTATCAAGCTTGGGAATTAGGTTAAAATATTTACTTTCCGACGATTAAATCAAGACGGGGGTATACCGAAAGGGTATACGGGTTTATTTTTAACATTTACGTAATTACTTTCTCGACGAGAAATATAAATTCGATATATTATCCTCTTGAATGTACTTTATACCTTCTAAATATTTCAACAAATTTGCTTTTTTTTATAACAAAATAGATACCCACGCCTTTACAGACGTGGTTCTTTTCACAGTTCAAGCTTCGCTTGTCCTGTGTCTTCCTTGCCCTGCATCTCCACATATTTGCGAATCACTTCTTCATTTCCATATTGACCAACTGTGTTTGCATAATAGCCACTTG
>CAZAKB010000295.1:0-2420 GCA_964485475.1 uncultured bacterium | reverse complement strand
AGACTTATAATAAACGACTGCCACCGTGGCAGGAAAATTAAAAATAAGTTTAAAAAAAGGTCGGTACATTAACTGTACTGACCCTTAAACCTTGCTCCAATTTTGAAAATTTAAATCCTGATAATAAAATCCAGTTATGATTCTATATCGGCTAACAAATAGGGTGGATCATCGAAATATCTTAGTTACTGATTCTTATGAATTGAACGGTGATAGTAATTTCTGAAATAATCCAACTTTCGCTTAAGTTCTTCTAATAACCGGTAGCCGGATTATTTCTAAGCAACCCAAGGTAGGCCCTGGCTTCGTAATTCGTGAAACCAAGATTGGCCAGTTTTGCCAGCAGGTCTTCCGGTATCTCATTCATAGTTACTCCCACCACCAGTCATCTGATACTATCCATGACTGAAGTATCGATTTCATTTATTGCTCTTTTTCTTCCCTGACTTCCGTCGACAGATGCCGGAACCAGGAAAAATATAAAATTACAGACAGGGCTATGGTTATAACCAGCAATATAAAGAAGTTATCGAAGCGCTTCATTGCCAGCATCAGCCACATTAAAAACAAACAGCACTGCCACGGAACCGCAAAGAAAATTGAAAAAATATCCCGGCGGTTCTCTGAGTTGATTTTTGAGATAAATTCAGTTGAAAACCTATCTCTAATTTTGGACCAGAACCCAAACGGCCGGGTCTTTTTATAAAAATTCAACAATACCTTTTCGTCGGTTGGTTCTGTCGCCAGAGTCCCGATAATCGTACCTGCGAGAGCCAAACCCGCAGAAAACATAAAAGAGATATATTCGGGTGTACCTTCAGGTGCAAGAATTTTCCAAATGATGGCAGTTGCCGTACCAGTCGCCATACCAATTGCATATCCATATCCATTCAGGCGCCACCAATACCAGCGAATCAGCTGCGGAATGATCATACCAGCACCAATACTCATCGTAATCCAACCCCAGATATCATTAATATTTTTTATAAAAAGAGTTAGCCCAAGACCGATCAGGACAATCAGTACCGACGCCAGATAACTCTGTTTCATCTGCTTCTTTGGGCTAGCTTGTGGATTGATATGTTCAAGATAAATATCCTTGACCCAGTATGCAGCACCGGCATTGACCGTGGAATCAAACGTCGACATTGCTGCAGCCATTAACCCGGCTATTAAAAACCCTTTAATTCCAATTGGCAATGTCGCCACAACCGCCGGTAAAACCATTTCAGGATCAGTAATACTCCCGGCTAGTGATATACCCCAAACCGCCATAGCACCGATGAACGGCCAGCGGAAGGAGAGCAAAAATGTCCAGAACAGCGATAAAAAACCAGCTTCACGGTCGTTTTTTGCAGCAAAATACCGCTGAATCATATAGTTACCGGTACCGCCACTGCCCTCTATTACCGTTTTAAACATATAAAACATGATGGCAATACCGAAAAGATTGTACATGGAATAAACAGAGTTTGAATCAATGTTAAGGTTCCATCGTGGAACTATTGTTGTCCATTCTTTAAAGGAAGTCAGATACGCTTTATATCCTCCTCCAGCAGTCTCTCTTAACGGCATTGAGACAAAAAATTCATCGGGCAGATCGATTGCTAATGCTTTAATGACAATGTAAGCAATCGCTAAAAATATTAATGCCCCTTGAAAAACATCGGTCCAGATAACGCCGTAGAGTCCCGATGCCACCGTATAGATCATTGCAATGGCAATCAGTACTGTTGCCGCCCAAAACTCCGACGGCAAACCAAGAAAAGCCGGAATGCCTAGAAATTTGTCTAAAAATTTCCCACCACCGATGGCAAAATAGGTAATCATAGCAACCGTCATAATTAACGAGGTCAGTGCGGTGATAAACCGTGCCAATTTACCTTCTTTATCATCACCGAATCGAAATTTCATCCACTCGGCCGTTGTCATGACTCCTGCGCGACGGTTCCATTTACCCATAAATATCATTAAAAAGGCTATTATCAAGGTTACACCACCCCGGATTTCAATATAAAATCCACGAGCACCAATTGCATAAACCAGCGCTACAATAATCATCGTGCCGCTAATATCAAGATTTGATGACATTCCCGATGCACCCAACGCCCACCATGGTATATCACGATTTCCTAAAAAATAGGAATCAATTCCCTGGGAAGCTTTTCGTTGAAACCATATCCCTACAATCACTAAACCAATCATGTAGAGTATTACAATCAAAAAATCTATCGCATGCATCAATCAGTCCTTTACATTTATTGGAATTTACTTTGGTCAAGAAAAAAGATAGCGGAGTTTACACTCCGCTATCCTAAAAAGCCGAAATACTATTTCATCAAGACCATCTTCTTGATATCACGGAATTCATTGCCAACATTAAGCTCGTAAAAATATACACCGGAAGCCACCGAGTTACC
>CAZAKB010000294.1:0-2451 GCA_964485475.1 uncultured bacterium | reverse complement strand
CGGGATTATTTCTTGCTCTGAGAGAGATTGGATTGTCAGTGTTGCTTGGAATTATCAGTGGTTTTACGATGTTTAAACTGACAGTACGAAGGTACAAACTGAATGAAATTTTAATCGTGTCAGTGGGTATAATATTTATCTCCACTTCAATTGCAATAGTCGGTGGATTATCCCACCTGATTGTCAATATGGTTGCAGGTGTAGTATTGGTTAATACTTCATCACGGAATAAGCGAATATTCAAAGTAATTGAACCGTTGACACCGCCAATATTTGCTCTTTTTTTCATTCTTGCAGGGACAGAAATTGAGATTGGTGTATTCGTCAACGGATTGATTATTTTGTATGGATTGATCTATACCACCAGTCGTTTTGCCGGGAAATATATTGGTATATACTTTTCTGCGATACTTAGTAAAAGTTCCGATAAGATACGAAAATATCTGGGTTTCTGTCTTTTTCCGCAGGCGGGTGTCGCAATCGGTTTGATTCTGTTCGTTCAAACGTCGCCTCTTCTGGCGGGAGTTACAGCCGATATCAGGGAGGTTTTAATACTTATTGTCAATGTAATTTTGTTCAGTATTTTTATTAATGAACTGGTCGGTCCGCCCCTTTCCCGCTTTGGAATCCATAAAGGCGCGGATTTTGATTGATAAATACGTTGTTTTTTCGAGGTGAATCATTTATACTTTTCCATATCGGTAACAGGAAAAATGACAACGCTAGATATATCAATTTATTTAAGACAGTAAAGGGGCTTCTGTGCAACTTGTCCTGAAGTTTTTCGAGTTGATAAAATATTTCTTCAGTCAGCATATAGTCTTTGGCACCGGCATGCTTTTGTTAGTTGGATATTTTGCCGGGAGACTTGCCGAGAAAATTCGTTTACCTGCAATCACCGGATATATTCTTGCCGGTTTAGTTCTGAGTGATTCTGTGACGGGGATTATTCACCAAACTGTTGCCCTGCGAATGACCAGTATTACGGAGATTGCACTTGGAATGATTGCGATAACTGTCGGTGCGGAATTTGAGATTTCGCGATTGAGAAAGACGGGTCTGACGATCATGATAATGACCATTTTTCAGGCCGTGTTTGCGTTTATTTTTGTCGTCATCGGTTTGACAATTATGAAAATGGAGATGAGTTATGCATTAATCCTGGGTGCCATCGCGACGGCAACCGCACCGGCAGCAACCGTCGTAATCGTGAAAGAACTTCGGGCCCGGGGCGAATTTGTCGATTATCTTTACGGTATTGTCGCGTTGGATGATGCGATTTGCGTAATCCTGTTCAGTGTCATTTTTGCATTGGTTGCGCCGGGACTGGCCGGAACCATTACCGGACATGAAACGACGATAATGAGTAGTATTTCACATGCCGGACTAGAAATTTTGTTTTCCTGTCTGCTGGGAGCGACCAGCGGTTTTCTACTTCATAAATTCACTCGGGGAAAATACCGTCTGAACGAAATATTAATCATTTCCATTGCCAGCATCTTTCTAACCATTTCAATTGCAATCGTGTTGAATCTGTCGCTCCTGATAGCCAACATGATGATGGGTGCCGTGCTGGTTAATTTATCGCATCGGAATAAACGGATTTTTCGGGTAATTGAACCGCTAACGCCGCCACTGTTTGCGCTCTTTTTTGTACTTGCAGGTACGGAACTACATTTATACGTATTTACAAAACTTGCGGTTATCTTGTTTGGGATAATGTACATTCTTTCACGGTTCGCCGGAAAATACCTGGGAACCTGGATAGCGGCATTACTAACAAAAACATCTGAGGGTATTCGAAATTATCTTGGTTTTTGCCTGTTTCCGCAAGCCGGCGTTGCAATTGGACTGGTCTTGTTTGTTCAGACGTCTCCAGCCTTGCTGAACGCACCGGAATTAGTCAAAGAGATGATGGTACTAATTGTAAATATTGTTTTGTTCAGTATTTTTATTAATGAATTAATCGGACCGTTGATTTCAAAGTTTGGGATTATCAGAGGGGCTGAACTCGAATAATTAAGGTGTATATTTATGGATATATTTAAAATAGTTAATGAAAAAACCTGTGCTGTAAACTTCAGCGCCAAGGGTAAAAATGACTGTCTGATCAAGCTGGCTGAAATATTGTCAACGGATGTATATGAAATCACGGTCGAAGACATTTACGAAGCACTGCTTCAACGGGAAGAGATGGGCTCGACCGGATTTGAGGAAGGTATCGCCATTCCACACGCTAAAGTCCCGGGATTGCATAAATTCCATATGGTCATTGCCCATTCCCCAAAAGGGATTTCGTTTGATAGTATTGATGGTAAAAAGAGCCATTTGTTTTTTGCTATTGTTGGCCCTGACGAACATCCGGAACAGCACTTGCAGATTCTGGCTCAGATTTCCCGAATCTCGCGAAACCCAAATGCCCGTCGTGAAATGACCCAAGCCCGCTCCAAT
>CAZAKB010000293.1:0-2456 GCA_964485475.1 uncultured bacterium | reverse complement strand
GTTGAAATGATACTTTCCCGCCTGACTGCGCCTGCCTGTACTGCCGTTTCGGCAGACAGGTCTTTCGGGCAGTTCGCGCAAAGCACATATTGGATGTCACTTGCTTATTAATAAACAGGAATAGTACCATGATTACAAACAAACAGGTGGTTTTACGTATTGCCGAATCTCTGCCGAAGGGAGAAAAAAATGTTAAAATCTATGATTAATCCCGATTCAGCGGGGAAAAAGTTAAGTTTAGTTCTCGGATTTATGCTGATATTTGTATTAGCAATGAGTGTGAGTTTATTCGCCCAAAACAACTGCCTGGATTTTGATGGGGATAATGACTACGTCATCTCAAATAATACAATAAATCTATCTGGTGGTGCACTGACTTTAGAAGCATGGATATATGTCGATGCTTTTCAAACAGTAACACCATATATCTCACAGCTGGTAGGAACGGAAGATGTTTCAAATTCAGCCTTTTTAAGATTAGGTGATGCAGACATACCAGCCGGAAACAAAATTGAATTTGTGCTTCATATATCAACTGAACAGCAACAATTAACAAGTAGTTCAATCCTTGAAACGGGAATATGGTATCATATTGCAGGTACTTATGATGGCTCAAATATGCATATATATATTAATGGAGTGGAGGATGCATCCCGAGCACAAACAGGAAACTTTACTTCTAATGAAAAAATTGTTTTAGGTAGAGCCAATACCCATGAACGCCACTTAGATGGAAAATTGGATGAAGTTCGTATTTGGAATGACGCCCGTACCGAAACCGAAATCCGTCAAAATATGTACCAAGAACTCAGCGGTAGTGAAGCTTATCTTATAGCGTATTACAAATTCGATGAAACAAGCAACAGAACAACAGACGATGCCAAATGAAGCAGTGAAAGAACACTGACTTATATGGATAATACCGACTGCGGGGTTTCATCCACCTTCAATACCTGGTTGAATAATATGAATAGCCAAAATTTTATCACGCATACTTACGATGCCTTGTATGCTGATGAATTATATACACATTTTCCAGAACACATCATACAATTTATGACAATAAAACAAACACTAAATGCACAGTAAAATTAAGCAAAGGAGACAAAAATGAAGAAATTGGTAGTAGTGTTAATGATTTTTCCCTTAGTATTGGTTGCAGGAACTCCAGAATTGGACGGATATTTTGATGGGACAGGAGTCTGGGGAAATCCTGTTGCAGTAGCTGATGGCAATGCCGGTTTTAGTGTTTTTAATGCGAAAAAAATATATGTGACTGATGATGCCAGTTATATTTATTTGGGGGCAGATGTACATGCTAGTTGGTGGGCCTGCTGGGCTTTTCTCTTGAATACAAAGACTGGAGGAAGTTCTACTGATTCCTGGTCATTGTCAGTTACATATGATCATATAAATAAACCCGATTACGTTGTAAGAGGTTATTTTAATGACCATTACGCTGAAATTAATATTTGGAATGGTTCAGCATGGAATGGAGTAGATACCGACATAGGTAATACGGAATATGCTGATGAAATTAGAGATAATGATATCGATGGATTTGTAGAGATTCGTGTACCAAAAACAACAATCACCGAGAGTGTTGCTGATATTCAATTCTATATTACAGGTGATAATCCTGCTTACGGCACTTTTGATGCCTGTCCAGACGATGAAGTTGTAACAGAATGGGACCAGACTGGCAACCCTACTTCATTGGATAATTATGTAACTGATGTTTCTCTCCCTGTCGAACTTACCGGATTCAAAGTGGAGTTTCGGAGTGGAGGAGTATTGGTGTCATGGACGACTGAATCGGAGATTGAAAACCTCGGATTTCTCGTAAGTAGAAAGTTGAAATTGGAAAGTTCAAATTGGGAAGAGATTGCCAGTTATGTGTACGATGCATCTCTGGAAGGGCACGGCTCAACCACGGAAAAACATGAGTATCAATTCACCGACACGGCAGTCCTGTCCGGTGTAACATATCAGTACCGGCTTGGAGATGTGGATTATAACGGAAAAGTGACCTGGCATAAGTCAGTCGAGATCAAGGTTAATGCTGAGGACGTAAAGATTCCGGTTGAGTTTGGTTTACAACGCGCCTATCCGAATCCGTTTAATCCTACTACAACGATTTCTTATCAGTTACCGTCGGCGTCATTTGTAAAAGTCTCCATTTATGACGTCAGGGGCAAACTCGTTGAGACATTGGTTAATGAGCAAAAAGATCGTGGTAGTCATTTGGTTGTCTGGGATGCGGGCGGTCTGAGTTCCGGGATTTATATTTATAAAATTGAAGCGGGAGAATATAGCGAGGTAAATAAGTGTTTGCTGGTAAGATAGAGTTTAATACACCTGTCAGGTTTACAAGATTAATCTAATCTGATGGAGAAATATTTAATAAACCTGACAGGTGTGAAGAAAAGCATTGGTAAACCGTTAGAATTTAAATG
>CAZAKB010000292.1:0-2484 GCA_964485475.1 uncultured bacterium | reverse complement strand
CAAGCCTCTGCTGATAGTGTGGTTGTCAATATAAAATCATTGTTACAGGGAGTTGCAAGCAATTACATAAGTAATTACGGAGTTGTACTCTATACAATTCCGACGTTTTCGAATATTTCAACACTTAGCTTGTATAATGCCTCCGATGAGAATCCGGCAGGTTTTCGTCCCACTCTGCGGATTTTAACGATGAAAGAACAGTAGATTTATGATCAAACGCGTCGCTATAGTATTATTGTTAACCTGCTCCCTTTTTGGGCAGACCTCTTATTATTCTACTTATGGTTTTGGCCTGTTCTCGCCGGCGGTTTCCGCACGTTATCTGGCATTGGGTCAGACCGGTGTTGCCATCCCCGATTCTATCAGCCTGAACATATCGAATCCGGCCCTGTGGGATGGATTCATGACCACTTCGGTTCAAGGGCAGTTGGGCGCTTCGTCCTTTACAACATCTTCCGATTGGCCGGGTGCGACGCAATCTCAATTTCTCGGGTTTTCCTTTAAGTTTCCAATTGGTAAAGATGCTGGTTTTGCTATGGGTATCACACCCTATACGCGGATGAAGGGAATAATCAGCTTCAGTGATTCCATTGAGTTTTACGATTCAATGGTGAGTTATAACTCTGATGTGGACGTTGAAGGTGGAATATCGGAGTTTTTTCTGGGGGGCGGTTATCGGGTCAGTCCCCGGCTGAGCCTTGGTCTGAAAACACGTCTGTTTTTTGGCAGTTATCTTACCCGAATGGCGACCGATGTTGATGATGACGGATCCGCCAATACCTATTACCGGGAATATGCGGTTGTCAGGGGTTCCCAACTGGAGCTGGGTAGCTACTGGATCGGCCAGAACCGAAAACTGGAATTGGGCGCAACCTACACTCAGAACCTGAAATTTGATTATTATCAACATTTTGATTACTATTTCGGGGACGATACAACAATGGCGGTTCAATCCTTGAAATTCCCGACAACATTTCAATTTGGTTTGCGGCGGAAACTTGGTGAGTCGCTTGAATTTTCTGCCGATCTTGCCTATTCGATGGTTTCGTCGTCACTTTTTAAGACATTCAGCGTTGTAAATACCTCTTCAACACAAAATCCCCTTTATGTGGGAATTGGATTGGAAAAACAGCCGGCAAGCAGGATCAATGCATCCTATTGGCAGAAAATAGCACTCAGGACTGGAGCGTTTTATAAAACAGAAGCAGTTTACGAAGCTGGTAAGCTGAGTGAAACAGGAATAAGTTTTGGGGTTGGCGTACCGTTTAATCATTATTCCAACCGAATTGATCTGGCTGTCGTGGCATCGATTCGTGATGGTTTTCTATCGGAGACAATCGGCAAAGAAACATTGCTGTCATTTTATGCCAGTGTTACAACAGGGGAGTTCTGGTTTAAGAGGTTTAAAAGGTTTTAATTCAAAAAGAAGGATTATGTCATGAAAGATCAGCGCCTAATGCATCTGTTGGTTCTCATTTTAGTATTGGTGACATCGGTTTTTTTAAATCAATGTCTACCGCCCGCAGATTCATCCGAAGACGCCCAGCTAAATGCTGAACCTAAACAGGCAATAGATCGGGATAAATGTGATCTTTATCTGAATTTTGCGTACAGTTACTATCAGAATCAGAACTGGCCCAGCACAATAAAAAATTATAAAAAAATGTTAGAATATGGCTGCAAAGAAGAATATGCTCAGGATATCTACTCCTATTTTGGGCGTGCCTATCAGCAAATGGCAAAGACTAATCCGGTGTATTTCGACAGTGCTTTATTTGTTTACCAGGAAGGTGAAAAATATTTACATAACGACATGTATCTTAAAAAGAATATCGCTTATATCTACCATGTCCAGGGGAAAATTGATCTGGAAATTCGGGAATATGAAAAAATGATTGAACTTCAGCCACAGGATATAGAACTGTATCGCAGTTATAATAAATTATGTTTTGGGCAGGAGCGTTATGAAGACATGCTTTGGGGCATCGAAAAGATATTGGGAATTCAACCCGACGATCAGCAGGCAATCAATGATCGTTTATTGGTCTATGAACGATTGGGAAAAGATATTACGACCGTTCAAAGAGAACAGTGGGAACGAAATCCCACCAATGTTCGGTATGGACTGGAATATGCCGATGCACTGTCCAATCAGTTAGAATATGATAAAGCTATTGAAGTGCTGAAAAAGGTAACATCAGTGGATCTGCGGAGCAAGGAAGCCTGGGATAAATTAGCGGAACTGTATAAAAACCTCACGAAATTTCAGAAAGCGGCCAGTACTTACGAGCACATCAATAAAAATATTGATCCGCAGGATCTGAATATCATTGATAATATTGCCAAAATGTATTTAAATCTGGCCGAATACGAAACCGCTTATAACTGGGCAAAAAAAGCTGTCGCCATCGGTAATTCACAACTGGCATACAAAGTGCGTGCGGATGTCCTTTTTGCAGCTGCGGAACACTACGGTGCGGCCCG
>CAZAKB010000291.1:0-2507 GCA_964485475.1 uncultured bacterium | reverse complement strand
ATTCAGCCGGAAATTACTCAATGCAATGGAATGCGGGAAATTACTCCAGCGGTATATATATCTATGCAATTCAAAGTGGCAATCAGCATATAACTCGAAAAATGATCTTGATGAAATAGGCAAAATTTGTATTATGACCTTAAAATCATGGCTTAACGAGAGATGTCTATTGCGAATTTATAAAAACCCGTAAGTACAAACAGGTTAAAAATTACATAAAACGATATTACTATTATATCAATCATTAAGGAAAATTGAAATGAAACCAATCAATACTTTATTACTCACATTGGCCCTGCTTTTTTTCCTGGGGTGCAACGAATCATCCACGTCTCCCGATAACAATGACAACTTGCCCAATATCAGTGGTTATCCGGTTGTTAGTACCGGTCAAACAATCTTCTACGATAACAGCGTCGAAATTTCAGCGCCCTCAGATGGAGAAGCCTTTTATGGTCAAGATGCCCAATATAGCCGAAACGAACCCCGCTATCAGGACAATGGCGATGGAACTATCACAGATATGGTTACGGGCCTGATGTGGCAACAGAGCCCGGATACCGATGGCGACGGCGTTATCGATGCCGCCGATAAAATGACCTATGCCGAAGCCGTAACCGGTGCAGAAGATTTTGATCTAGCGGGCTATGATGACTGGCGTTTACCAACCATCAAAGAGCAGTATTCACTAATTTTATTCAGCGGTGTTGATCCCAGTGGCTATGAAGGCAGTTCAACCGATGGTCTGGTTCCGTTTATTGATACCGATTATTTTGATTTTGAATACGGCGATACCGATGCCGGGGAACGTATCATTGATTCCCAATACGCCAGCTCCACCATGTATGTTGATGGAGAATTGTTGTTCGGGGTCAATTTTGCCGATGGGCGCATAAAGGGTTATGGATTACAAATGCCTTTTGGTCCGGGTGACAAAACATTTTTTGTTACCTATGTACGAGGAAATGAGGACTATGGAATCAATGCATTTACCGACAATGGTGACAGTACGATTTCAGATATTGCCACAGGATTAATGTGGGTACAGATGGACAGTAAAACCACTATGAATTGGGAAAATGCCCTGAACTATGCAGAAAACCTGGAATATGCAGGCTACAACGACTGGCGTTTGCCCGATGTCAAAGAATTACAAAGCATTGTGGATTATACGCGATCACCGGGTACAACCAATTCCGCAGCCATTGATCCGCTATTCAGCTGTACTGAAATTACCAATGAGGCCGGTCAAACCGACTACGGTTTTTACTGGTCGGGTACTACCCACAGCAATTGGTCAAGTATAGCGGGTGGATTTGCTTCTTATGTGAGTTTCGGCCGGGCAATGGGTTATATGAATTATTGGCAGGATGTGCATGGCGCCGGCGCCCAGCGCAGCGATCCCAAAAATGGAGACCCCGATGAATTTCCAATCGGCCACGGACCCCAGGGTGATGCCATAAGAATTATCAATTATGTTCGTTGTGTACGGAATATTGATTAAATTGGTCGCCAATAAATTCAGTGCAATTGAGTGAGCATTCTTTTCTTAAAAAATAGTCAGAATAAAATCTTGAAAAGTATACTTATCAATTCAGATATTATCATATGGCTTTTAAAAGTGTTTCTGTTTCACATCAACCACAAATGGCAGAACTGATCGCTCCCTGCGGGATGAACTGCGCCCTCTGTATGGCGTATCAGCGGCAAAAAAACCACTTTAACGGGTGCAATCTGGACAATAATAACAAACCAAAAAGAGGAGTTTGACCATGAAAATCAAAGAATTTCTCCTTGAGTTCATGCTGATTTTTGGGATTGTGTTTCTGGTATCAGCCATAGTTACATTTCTGTACACTCTGGTTGTCCATGGAAATCCTACTGCTGATTGGCAAACCGCATTTCAAATGGCTATTATTTTTGCAATCGTCATTCCCTGGATGAACCGCCGAAAGAAACCGGAATAAATTATGACAATTTCATCAGATTTAATCGCCTCCTGCGGGATGAACTGCGCCCTTTGTATGGCAAACCAGCGAACCAAAGATCATTGCAACGGCTGCAATCTCGGCGGACAAAATAAACCGAACTATTGCATCCGATGTATCATCGTCAATTGTGAATTACGAAAACAGACAGCATCCGGGTTTTGCTATGAATGTCCGAAATATCCCTGCGCCCGAATGAAACAACTGGACAAACGCTACCGGACAAAATACCGGATGAGCATGTTTGAAAACCTGGAGTTTATAAAAACAAAAGGCCTGGATGCATTTATTGAGTATGAATCAACGCGCTGGCGATGCCAGAATTGCGGCCAGTTGGTTTCAGTTCATCGCACAAAATGTCTGTATTGTGGCGCTGATACTGCTGCTTACCCTAAATCGACATAATCAATTTTAACAGTTCTTCCGCAGCTGCTTTCGGCCCATCGGATTCCGAGCCCTTGACTCCCAGACAGGTGCGAATCTGCCCGACGTAGATACCATTCTTAAAAAATTGCTTAA
>CAZAKB010000290.1:0-2540 GCA_964485475.1 uncultured bacterium | reverse complement strand
GGAATGGGTTTTTTTTAAATTTTTGCGTACTTCGCAATTTTATAGCGGACATTGGGGGATAATAAATTGGAAATTTATAGTGATTTAGATCAAATAAAAGGATAATATGAATTCAATTGACAACTTATCTATAGAAATGACATCTATATTTTGACAACAACAAAGACAGGGACTCCAATGAAAAAATTTAAGATTATCGGAATTATCATTATACTGATCGGGCTGGGATTTTTAGTAAAACACCTGCTCAGCCGGAAAAAGGATGATAATAGCAAGGGTTACAAAACCATCCAATTGACTCTCGGAACGATCGTTGAAGAAGCGCTTGCAATTGGCACTATTACACCGGAAAATGAGATCCAGGTGAAGTCGAAAATTGCCGGCATTGTGGTCGAGCGTTTTGTTGAGGTCGGTGACGAGGTTCAGAAAGGCGATTTAATGGTTCAGATTTCACCGGACCCGACGCCTATTGAATTAACCGAAACCCGGCGGGACCTTCAGATGAAGGAAGTTTCCCTGCAGAACGCCAAATTGCAATACAACCGCAATTTGGAATTGCTTGGTAAAAACTTAGTGTCCGAAGAGGAATTTGAAAGCATTAAACTCAAATACGATCAGGCAAAATTGCATAAAGACTTGAGCAAAGATAGACTTTCGTTAATTGAAAAAGGTCATGCCGGTAAAGTCGAGTCCGTGGTCAGATCGCCAATTACAGGGACGGTCCTGGAAAAATTTATCAATATTGGTGATCCGGTGGTACCGCTGACATCCTATCAGCAGGGGACTGCGCTTTTTACCCTGGCGGACATGAGCAGCCTGATTTTTCGCGGTACCATTGATGAGATTGATGTGGGCAAAGTCAGCGTCGGTGTACGGGCGGAACTGGAAATCGGGGCCCTGCCGGGCAAATCGATCCTCGGCGAGATCATCCGCATTTCTCCCAAAGCCCGCAAGGAGAATAACGCCACGGTATTCGACATTGAGATAAAAATTGTAGACACCCGGGGCATTAATTTGCGGGCCGGGTATTCCGCCAACGCTAAGATTATTATCAATAAAGCCGAAAACGTTCTCTCTGTCCCCGAAAGATTACTCAGCTTTGCAAACGATTCGGTCTTTGTCGAAGTTGAAGACACCACTACCGGTATCGTTTCGAAGTGTTCCATTGAAATCGGGCTGAGTGACGGTATCAGCGCGGAAGTAAAATCCGGTATAACGGCCGAAGACCTGTTAGTCGAACGTCCGCCCAAAGAGATCAAATAGAGGTACAGAGACGTGTTGTTTAAAAATATCCGCATGATCTTCCGGGAATTGAGCAAGCAGAAACTTCGGACCATGCTGACGCTTTTCGGAATTTTCTGGGGCACTACGTCTGTTATTCTTTTACTGACTTTTGGAATAGCAGTAAAAGCCAACACTTCAAAAACCATGCATGGCATGGGAGAAGCCATCTGCGTGATTTGGTCAGGGAAAACCAGTATCAGCTTCGGCGGATTTCCCAAAGGCAGACAACTCAGTTTTTATAATGACGACGCCCTGTATCTGAAGGAACAGGTACCGCTTATTGGTAATATTTCACCGCAGTATTCGCGCTATGATATCCCGGTTAATGTCAACGATAAAAAACAGAATTTCACAATCAATGCCGTCTGGCCGGAATTTAAGGACATGCGCAATATGGTCCCCCGGGAAGGCAGCCGCTTTCTCAGCGATCTCGATATGCAAAAACGCCGGCGGGTTGTATTTATCGGTAATGAAGTCGAAAAAACCATGTTCGGCGAGGAAAACTCTGTTGGAAAGATGATATTGATCGACGGCATTCCTTATCGTGTTATCGGTGTCATCATTAAAAAAGAACAGGACGGCAGCTACAACGGTCAGGACAAGAATGCGATTTTCATGCCCACGACCACGTATCTCGGTATTTATGGTGATCGCTATATTAACAATATGGTTGCCCGGGCAAAAGATGTCAATCAAACCAGCCAGATGAAACAAGCCATTGTCTCAGCAATGGCGAAGAAGTACCGCTTTTCACCGGAAGACATCCAGGCCTTGCCAATCTGGGACACCACTGAATATGATCAGTTCCTGGGTACTTTCTTTAACGGTTTTACTATTTTCCTCGGTATTGTGGGCGTTATGACATTGATTGTCGGCGGCATCGGTATCGCCAATATTATGTACGTGATTGTCGAAGAACGGACTTCGGAGATTGGCGTTAAACGGGCGATCGGCGCCAAGAAAAGGACCATTCTCGTTCAATATCTGATTGAAACCTTTGTCATCTCTTCGGTCGGCACCATTTCCGGATTTTTATTCGCGGTGCTGCTGATCTTCGGCATTAACAAGGCTCCGATCCAGGATTTTGTGGGCGTTCTGATTCTGAAACCCATTATCGCGATCATAACCATCATTATCATTTCCGCTATTACTTTTATCGCCGGCTGGGGACCGGCCAAACGCGCCTCCAACCTGGACCCGGTAGTGGCAATCAACAGTTAGGAAATAGGAAAATCATGGCCGAAAAAATAAATAGT
>CAZAKB010000289.1:0-2548 GCA_964485475.1 uncultured bacterium | reverse complement strand
TTTAAATTTTTACAAAACGGTCAAACAGGCCGCCAAATCCGGTATTCCCGGCGCCAAGGTCATCTATGATGATCTCAAGCAGCGCTTTGAAAGGACACCAACCACAACGACTACAACCGAAGGATAGTAGTGTTCAGAACCGGCAGGATTTGCTGATAAATTCACTGGCGGTCCTGCCGGTTAATTTTGTGTTTTTTGAAAAAAGAATGAAGCAGTAAGGAAAATTTCCAAACTCCAAATCCAAAACGAGGGAATCCGATCATCTGAAGTTTTGAACATTGCTCCGAAGGAGCCTCTTTGGGGGAATTTATTGTTTCCTATCCGGAACAGGAAACTTGCTATCTGAAATAAGAGAATTCCTATTTGAAATAAGAAATTTTCGATCTGAGACTAGAACGTTGCTGTTTGTGATAACAAATTTCCAATTTGAAACAAGAATGTTGCTGTTTGTTATGACAAAATTTCTGTTTTAAACTGGAGTGTTGTTGTTTGAAATAAGAAAATTCTCATCTGAAATGAGAATACTTCTATTTGATAGTAGAAACTTCCTGTTTGGAATGAAAACTTTAACGAATTAAAGGAGGCCATTATGGCCAAAAATCCCCCGACCGGTGACGGTCACAGAAAAGGTCAGGTGACCGGCAGGTCACAAACCCATAATCCCAAAACCGGCCACTGGGTCAAGCGAGACACAGAGACCGGGCAATTCATGGATCAGAAAACAAGCAGTGATAAACCCTTTAAAGGGGTGAGGAAGGAGAAATAATGATGGCGAAAGGAAAAGGCACACCCATGACGCCGAAAGCGGCAGCAAGAATTCAGGGTGCTACAGCTAAATCCAGCGGTGGCAAAGTATCCAAAGGCAGTTTTGCATCCCGGGCGCAGAGTTCCGGCGCAAAAAATGCCGGGAAAGGGAAGTAGTGAAAACAAAAGCCTCTCGGAGGCGAGAAACCTTCGGGAGGACGGTAAAAAAAATCATTTGCACATTTAGTGAAATGATTTAAGTTAGATTAAATTAAAAATGAGGGTTCGTGCGTGACAGGTCGTCGATCTTCTTTCGTGAGTCGGGAATTAAAGTCTGGACTTCTGATATTGTTTGCGATGTTGTGACGCCCAAAGTAGTATGACTATTACTGAATTCATCCGCAATGTGCTGATCACCGAGATCGGGGATATTGTGGACCGGCATAAGTATCTGTCATTCGGCGTGGTGTCTCAGGGGATTGAATTGTTGGGGGCTTGTCTGGATGAGAATGAGTTTGATAAGCAAGGTCAGTCAGCGAATCGATTTAATATGGCCCTTCACGAACTGTTTCCCGAACACAAGTATGATGATTTTGGGCCGGAATCTGCTTCAGATGTATCTCTATATAGGGACTTACGCTGTGGATTTTTACATAATGTTTTACCTAAGAAAGCATTTTCCCTTACTGAAATTAAAAATGCACCCTCTCGTTTGCATTTAACCAAGGTAGATGCTGAAGATGGGAGCCAGAGGTATCTTCTTGTTGCTGAAGAATTTTATGGAGATTTTGTATCTGCCTGTGAAACGTTAATACATATGATCGAAACTAAGGAGATTATGGAAAAGCTGGAAATAAAGAAGATAATAGTCAGAATTCGTCACCTCTCCGGAAAAAGAAGGCACAGTAAAGATGAACGAGAACTTCAAGGAAAGGGAAAGAAATACGCAATTCTGAATCAAGATATAGATTTTCTAAATACAAATCTTAAAGTAACAGAACCAATAAAATAGAATGATATGAAAAAATCTATCAAGCTCTTTTTTGATGAAGCCAAACCATTTAAACCACGATTTATTCAACCACTTGGTGGACTGAGGGGATTATATTTTATTTCTTCAGATCAAATACAAATCCAATATCCCTATAAAAAATCCCGGCTGCTCTATATTGGAATGAGTGAAAAGAAGACTAACAGTATTGGTAAAAGACTTTCCGATCATTATGATGAAAAATCCGGGAATGTCGGTATTACAAGTTACAAAGAGGTCAGCCAACTGTATTTTACTTACATCAATTATGAGATGCTGAAAAATCTCTGGGAATACCGGGTAGAAGATTTGGAAAGTTATTTTATCCTGGATTTTGTTAAACACTATGGGGTTTATCCAATTTGCAACAATAAGGTTGGTTTTGAGATTTTAAAAAACAAACTTGATATAGCAATTGAAATAGATTGGCGCTATTTCGAATAGGAAACAAATTAAATGAGCGAAGAAATTAAGAGCGGTAAAGAGATATTGAATGCATTTTTCGAGGAAATTAATTCTCTTGACGATGTAGACAAAAATATTATCGATGCAATCACCGGAATGTATAAAGAAGGGAAATTATCAGAGAAAAATATTTCAAATGCCTTATTGGAATTGAGGGAAAAACCAGATAATGACTAAGATCAAAAATCTCTCAATAAAAGGTCTCAGGGGCATTAAGCAAGAAGTAATACTTCCTCTAAATAATAAGTCAATCCTGATTGTAATTGCTACCTTTTGGTAGACACAAAGAAAAGAGTAAATTCAATTGTC
>CAZAKB010000288.1:0-2558 GCA_964485475.1 uncultured bacterium | reverse complement strand
AATTTTGAACAAAATCCAAATCTACAGTCCTTATTTCAAGGTGAAAAAAGGCCAGATATTATCATCAACAACATTAGTCTAAATTTCGGTAGAAAAATAAGCTCTGAGAACACCCTGCTTTTCTTTGACGAAATTCAAATTGCCCCCGAGGTACTGACAAGTTTGAAATATTTCTGTGAACAGGCACCTGATTATCATATTATAGCCGCAGGTTCATTATTAGGAGTCAGTATTGGTAAACAGACCGGCTTTCCAGTAGGGAAAGTGAATTTTCTAACCATGTATCCGATGACGTTTATTGAATATCTTATGGCTATTGACGAAGAATTGATGGCGGAAAAATTGATGGGTATGGATAAACTGGAACCGCTGCCTATCGTTTTACATGAAAAAATGCTCGGACATCTGAAAATGTATCTATATTTAGGAGGTATGCCCGAAGTGTTGCAGGATTACCTGGATCATCAGGATATTGTTTCAGTTAGGCAAATTCAAAATGAAATCCTCGAAGCCTATCAAAGAGATTTTTCTAAATATACTGATAAATTGCAGGCGATTAAAACTTCTGAATTGTGGAATTCAATACCCCATCAATTAGCAAAAGAAAATAAAAAATTTAAATATAATGATGTTCGTAAAAATGCCCGTGCTGCAACTTTTGAACAGACAATTGAGTGGCTGAAGAAAGCCGGATTGATTCATATTGTAAATAATATTAGTGTTCCCAAACTTCCTCTTTCAGGCTATGCGGATTATTCAAAATTTAAAATCTATCTACATGACACCGGATTACTGGCCGCAATGTTGAATCTGTCGTCTGGTATAATTGTTAAGCCCACCAAAATATATTCAGAATACAACGGTGCTTTCATTGAAAATTATGTAACCCAGCAGTTGGTGGCACATGGGTATAAAGAACTATTTTACTGGACATCAAAAAGTGATGCGGAAGTTGATTTTACGCTTCAAGTCCAGGATGAAATCTTTCCGGTAGAAGTAAAGAGTGGCACAAGCAAGAACCTGAAAAGTTTAAGAAGCTACGCGAACAAATATAATCCAAAATTCATATACAGAATTTCGCCTCGTAACTTTATTCAATCTGAAGATTTTATCAATATTCCGCTTTATGCATGTTTTTTAGCCGGAACTCTTTAAAATATATTGCGATTGTCTGCGTAAAAAGCCGCTCTATATTTCTGCAAGCGGCTTTAAACTTATATGGCGATTTGAAAAGTAAAAACCACCTCTAACTATAGACTAATTTCGAGGGGATAGCTCAATCCAGTGAAATAATCATTGCCATATGGGTATTATCCCATTCTTGTTTAAAAATTCTTCCACCGTCTCTTTTATTTTATTCCATCGAAAATCCATAAATTTACTAATTATTTCTTGATCATTTTTTACCGCCCTTATCCATTTACCGATTGATCCGGAATAAGAACTTAAAGCATGTTCCCAAAGCAACTCATCATCGGTCCAATCAGACTCCAAAAATTCCTTTAACATCTCATGTTGTTTGCTTTGAGTTTGACCTGGAATTCTAAGATATTTTGTCGGTGCCTTATTAATCATTTCTTTTGATACAGCACTTCCCAATGGTTTTAAATCTGCATCTGAATCCACGTCGTCATTATTATCATACACCCAGACAATTGCACCAGTTTCTAGGTTCATATACGTCTCTTGCTGATAAGGCAAAAAATAACGATCTCTTCCAAATGCCTCTTTAAACATCTCAAAATCAACATTAATTTTTTTCATGATAAGACTCTCCTTTATGTGTTTTTTGTTTTCATATTTTTTATTTTTACTACCAAGCAAGGGATGTTGCATCCCATGCTCCCCGTCGAGGTTTTGATATCGTATCCGGCCAGTATCCAATTTCTCTGCATATTTCCCCATTTTTAGGCCTCTGTTCGCGGATGATTTTCCGGAATTTTATTGATATCCCGATCCTTAAAAACCTGCATAAGGTATTCCCTGGGAAACTGTGTATAAATCTCCGTGACTTTAACCGAACTGTGTCCTAACAATTCACGAACAATACTGATATTGTTTGTCTCCATCAATTTCCGCATAGCAAATGTGTGACGCAAACAGTGGATCGTCTTACCAATGAAGCCGGCTTTTTTACATGCTTCACTGAATTGGTGCGAAATCCAGCTAACACTCCAATCCAGTTCCTTGGCCAGGTCATAATCGGGAATTCTCTCAAGAGGAATCGGTATTATCCGGGATTTACGGTTTTTTGCCTTTTCAATAATAACGAACTCACCCTCCCGATGTGAGTTGTGTAGTTCTCCCACACGCATTCCAGTGGCTTCATAAACCCGGAATATTGCTTGTAAGCGTTCATCCGGTACCTTCTTGTAAATTTTATCAAGCTCCTCGGGCTTGATGAATTTGGGCAAACCCTGATCGATTTTGATTTGCTTCACACGAAAAGGAAGTTTATCGATCATTTCTTTTTCAAGGAGGTAATTAAGCATGGCCCGAATCGATCGTAATCGAATATTTACGGTCGTATTATTGTATTTTTTCTGAAGGTAATTGAC
>CAZAKB010000287.1:0-2562 GCA_964485475.1 uncultured bacterium | reverse complement strand
CAAATGAAGTATTTTTTAACCATTATGAAGTTGCACTTGATACTTGAATTCAGGAGATAATCATAGGATACTTGAAGTGATAATAGGTTCGATTGGATAATATTGTATCCTGCTCCGACTCGAATTGTTTTAAGCAGTTTCTCTTCTTCAGTATAAGCATCAATAGTATAGATAAATTCAGGACCAAGGTTATTTATACTGGCGCCAAAGGACAATCCTTTTGTTCTCGTTTTTGGAGACATAGATGAGAAAGGAAGATTTGGGAAATCTATATCAACTGTTAAAGTGGTCAGAATATTCCTCACTTGAAGACCTAAATCAACAGAATATCCATTCCCAGAACCGACTCCTATTCCATAAAAATACATTTTCGATGTCAATACTTTTGAAGAAATTCCTACAGATATATTTCTGTTTATCGAAAATCCATATCCTAAAGAAAAATACGTGATATAGGGTTGATCTGTGCAAAGATAGTTACCATATTCATCAGTTCTATCATGTTCTTCTAAAGTAGCTTTGAAAAGCGCAATTCCTACATTTCCATAGTTAGATAAATTCTTTGCTACAGCGAGATAATATATATTCGAATCAAAAAGCCAATTTATTTGATTAATAGTAACCCCAAAATTATGTGTATTTGCTAAACCAGCAGGATTATAAAACATAGCCGCTGGGCCATTTACGATTGCAGAAGCGGCTCCTCCGCGACCGATATATTGTGTGATTGGTTGAATCTCCAGGAATCCAGTCATCGCATATATTGAAATGGGTAGAATTAATACAAAATAAATTGGAATCATTCTATATTTCATTGTGTGTTTCTCCTGGCAAAAATATTAGTATCCGGCCCGCTGCATCGCGTCCTGAACAATTCCTCCCGATGGCGCGTCACCCCGGGCAACAACCACGGCAACTTTATTATCTGTGGCATTGACGATCTCCGCCGCATCCTGATGGGAAAAGCCGGGACAAAGCAGGATGGAATCGATCTGTTCCGGTTTGACGAGTTTGTCGCAGACCTCAAGCGCTTCGGTTTGATTTTTTACACAGACGGTGATCAGTTTATACATTCCGGTGTTGATTGTACTGCGGTGAACTGATTTGTCCGCATCGGGAGCGTGAGCAATAAAAAGAGCATTAAAGGACATGAATTTTTCCTTCTCTGTTTATTTTTTAGCGATGACCAGCATCTCATAATCCTCGTTTGACAATGATTTGTCCCGGCGGAAATCACCAATTATACAACCGAGTATATCAATGGTCTTAAAATTCAGTGATTTCAGCAACCAGGTAATTTCCGATGGTGCGTAATAGCGTTCGTTGCATTGCATAGTTTTGTTGATGCCATTGTCATCCTTAATGGTCAATGTTGAGTGATCCCGAAAGGTCATCAAGTCGAAAGTGTTTTCCTCCGACTTAAGCTCGTTTTTAGCATTCTTATTGATGAAATCCTTGACGGAATGATAGAGTGGAAACAGAACATTAAGACAGGAAAATATTAAAACACCATTCGGTTTCAAGGCTTTTGCGGTATTCTGTAATATCTGAAAATTCATCTCATCGGTTTCCATGAGTGAAAAAGCCCCTTCACAGAGCATGATTGCAGCATCGAAAGGCTCGTTGAAATAAAAATCCCGGGCGTCCCGTTTTAAAAATGTCACCTTGACACCGGCGGCTTTTGCTTTTTCCTCCGCCTTTGCCAGTTGGGAATCGGAGAGATCGATACCGGTGACCGAATAGCCACGTTTTGCTAATTCGATCGCATGACGGCCGGTTCCGCAACCAATATCAAGAATTGTTTTCGATGTATCATGACCAATTTCATTTTCTATAAAATCCACTTCAGCGATCGTACCCTGAGTGTATATCTCCTTATCGTAGGAATTTGCATAATCGGTGAATAACTCTTCATACCATTGTTTCATATTCGCTCCCAAATTTTATATAAAATACACGCAATCCGTCGGGAAAACAAAAGAAAAAGAACCGGTAGCAGGAGACTTCAGGCGCTATTAATGTGAAGATTGATCGTATCAAATTGTTTTGGTAAATGAATCTTGCGGAACATCGAAAATAAATCTTTAAGCCTAATTAAAGTACTTGACATAAATATGCATTAAATTGTATATTTATACAGTAATGATGAATATATATACGGATTATGAAAGATAAAGCGGATAGACAACAAACAATTCAAAACATCCTGGAAAACTCTAAGATTTCCAGTCAGGAAGAATTGCGATCGTTGTTAGAAAGCAAGGGGTATACTACCACCCAGGCCACATTATCCAGAGATCTTGCAGCATTGAAGATCATTAAAATCCCCGATGACGAAAAAGGGCATATTTATACAATGTCCAGTGAGATGCCAGATACCTATAATCATCTTGAAGACAGTTCACCGCTGCATACCTGTCGTTCAATCACCTTTTCTCATAATTTGGTCGTGTTAAAATGCCTGCCGTCATTTGCACCCAGCATCGCCCTGATTCTCGACCGAATTAATCTGCCTGAGATCATTGGAACCATCGCCGGTGACGATACGGTTTTAATTATTAT
>CAZAKB010000286.1:0-2564 GCA_964485475.1 uncultured bacterium | reverse complement strand
AATGAGAATGTTTTCCATTCTTTTTAATCCAGTTGAAATATTGCTTTGAAACTTCATTCAACGGAATAGTCCGGGGTTTTCCATTTTTACAGGGGTCGTAAATCTCGATTAAATTTCCTCTTAAACCCGCTTTATCAATTTCTCTCAATCTAATTCCGGTATTTAGGTGTAAAAACGCCCTGTAATACAGTTCCTTGTTTTTACGTTTACAGGCATTAAGAATCAATACGAGTTCCCGGTTACTGAAATACTTTGGTGATTTATCCGGGGTCTTGAACTGTTCTATTTTATCCGGTTGTGATTTCAGTTTTTTCGATTTATACAGGTAATTCAAAAAAGCGTTTATAGTCCTGATTCTGATATTTGCTGTATGCGGGTTGCTGTGATTCGATCTTACATAATCCCGGAAATAGACTAAATTAACCGTGTCAATATCGCAATCCTGATACACTTCTTTAAAATCATTCAAGGCCAGTTTATAAATGCCTATTGTCTTCTCATTGATTTCACGGCTTCGCAAGTTATCTATATATTCATCCGTCAAAGTCTCAATTGCAGTGTAGCTGATATTCTGAATTTCATCAAGGTCAATAATGCCCTGTCTGTAAAGTAATTCTCGGCCAATGATTTTTTTATGAAGCCTGTTTGCTTTAGCAGTCTGAGCCGTTGCCAGTCCGAAAAGTTTGTCTTTACGGCTTCCGTCAATCGTATATCTTACACGGGAATAATACTTACCCTTAAGTTTTAACAGCGTTGCCATTATTCCGCCTTATCTTTAATTAGTTTTTCAATCTGGTTACGGGGGATTAGGTTCATTCCACAACGAATATTTCCACCAATTTTAATCGGTGTCAATTTACCAGATTTGATCAGTTTGAAAATCCAGCGGGTTGATACGCCCAGGATTTCTGAAACCTGCTTAATTGTGAGTAAATTTTCCATTATTTAAAGCCTTTCTATACTACGGGTAGAATACAATATATAGTTCCTATAGTCAAGAACAATAGATGCATCTACCCGAATTGGTATATATTAATCTGGTTTCGTGTCTTCTGAGCAATTTAATTTCCCTGTTAATACTTTCCTATTAACTAAACCCGTTTTGTTTAATGTTGGGTGGATATTCGTTCATTATTGCCGTTTTTTCGGATTCTATGATTGCTAGTGTAACCGAACCTGTACTGGCGCAGAGGACAATTCAAATCAGTACAATTTTTAACTTCTGTGGGTGATCCAACGCAGTTTAAACAGTATTTTCTGATTACATCGCCTTTTGACCCCCCGCCTTTTCCACACCGAAAGGGATATAGTTTGCATTTTGTTGCCGGACACTCTTTCGGTAAATGAGTGTTGCCCCCCATGCATAATACACAGAACTTTCGGATTGATTGTAAGCGTGATAATCGTTTCATTTTCTGCCTTTCTTATTCATATTAGGTTAAATTGATTTTGTTCTACTTTTAAGCGGTCAAGAGATTTCTGGAAATAGTTTGGATCTTTTTCTATCGCAATGAAGTGTCGGTTTAATCGTTTACTAGCAATTGCAATAGAAGCGCTCCCAGAGAAAGGATCCAGAACAATATCTCCAGGATTCGATAATGCTTTTATCAAGTAATTACATAAGGATACTGGCTTATAACAGGGAAAAGGTTTAGCGACTATTCGCTCTTGCTTGGTGAGATTACATTTACTGGGGAATCTGATCACCTGTCGAGGGAATCTGCGTCCGCTGGAGTTTCTAGTGGTATACTGTTTATGAGATTTTCGAGTAATAAGTTGGTGAGTTGTTTGTTTCTCGTATGGTTTGCCTGGTGTTGAAATATCATTATAATTGAAAATTAAATTTTTTGTTTTAGCTTCTTTTTTACAAAAGACAATGATGAGTTCAACCTCAGAAAGAGGCTGCTTCTTACCTATAGGATTTCCATTTGGTTTCTGCCAGACCCAGTGATATCGATATCTGAAATTATCATTAAAAGCATTTATCATTACCGTAGCCGTTAAAAGATCACAAAACATCACCAACTGGCCTTTTGGGTTTAATATGCGATCCACTTGATTCGATAGCTTATTCCAGTCTAATGACTGGCCATTTAAAGCAGGAGAGAGTTCACTGAGTGATTTAAGATAGGGGGGATCAGCTAGGATAAGGTCAATACTGCATGATTCGATGCTGGGCATCAAATCAAAACAGTCACCAAAATGTATCTGATCCAATTTCACTTAAAGTAGATCCTTAAATGTATCTCTTGCCCGTTTGCTTGGGTTCTTTTCACCACTTAGCAACCAGAGGTCGATTTGTTTTCGATTAAAAATGATTTTACCTTTTTCTCCGACACGTTTGAATGGAATTGAATCTGAAGCGACAAGACGACGAATGGTTGATTCGCTTGATTTGATATAGTATGCAAGTTCAGGAACCGATAACCATGTCATAGTTGGTGCAATTTGGTTTTCGATCCTTTTAAGGGTTTCAAGTATAACTTCAGGTGTTTCCAAAATTTCTATCTCAAGTTCATTTTTTGCGATTTACCGCTTCATTATTTGAAGAATCATAAATTTGT
>CAZAKB010000285.1:0-2565 GCA_964485475.1 uncultured bacterium | reverse complement strand
GCATCATATTCAAATTTTTCATCGACGTTTTGAGTATTTAATTTTTTGTCTTCCATGACAAATTCCTTTATATAATTAGATTTCAATTGATTATTTCAGCAATAGCATTTTTTTCGAAATTGTTTTCGCTCCAGAAACTAATTTATAAATATAAATTCCACTAGCGACCACTCTTCCCATTTCATCCGTTCCATTCCACCGAACCTGATAACTACCGGCTGGTTTTTCTCCGGACCAGAGTGTTTTTACCAGTGATCCCTGCATATTATAAATATGGATCTGAATTAAATCATTCTTCTCAATATTGTACTGAATCGTGGTGCTGGGATTAAATGGATTCGGATAATTTTGTGCAAGAGAAAAACGAACAGGAGTTGTCTCCACCGGATTAATACCCGCAGCGATCAAATCCACTCGAACAGCAAATATCTGAAAATCCATCGTCTGCAACCCGCTTCCCAACGGTGTCGTAATACTGTATTCGTTTACAGCTTGCATATCAATTTCTGTCTGGGTCTGCTTATTGATCAATGTCAATTGAACATTGTCGTGTACGTCCTTGAGATCCCAGTTAATTGTGCAGTTTTGATTGCCGTAATTATAACTGGAAACCGTAAAATCCCAGTATGTCGTATCGATTCCCGGACGAATGTCATAACAGGCTTTGATCGGATTATTTTTCCAGTAATTGGTGAAGTCAGTTTTATCATTATGCGGAAAATAGATATCCACAAAAGAATTTAGATAAGGTGTAATATTACGGGCATCGTTTACATCGTAAACGGTATAAGCGCCAGTCTGATGTCCAAAGCCGTTATAGCTGTCCCGAACACTATTATCGGAATTTTTCACCGACAATGCTGCAAACCAGTCACCTGATTCCGTATCCATCGTTTTCTGGAAAGGATTACGACTATTGGTGGGTGCTGATTTCTTTAAGTCGACATCAGTTGGCGGAACCTTTAGACGCAGGGTCACCGCCGATTCACCAACTTCCCCGGTGCGGGTTGCGGTATAGGTTGCTCCGGCAAGCGGAGCGGTTCTACGTTTTACGATAAAAAATTGAACACCATATAAAGGATCATCAGGAGGATCATTTGTCGAGTTTGTAACCTCAAACAGGAGATAATCGCTGCCTATCTCGGTCAGGGTAATTCTGAACCCCTGGGTTGTTGGCGTACTGGCCCCTTCAGCGAGACCCAGAGATGCTGACGCACTTATATGATTAAGGTCAGTGACATAAGTGTAAACATATATTGTTGGATTAATATTATCCGTCGTAGGAAAGTCAATCCGGAATTGATCGGTTTGCCCATCTCCAAGCGCTATTGACGGGTCATAAAAAATTGTCGTATAAACTCCAAACCCCGAATAGCTTGTTTGACCTACCGTATAGTCTACTGTACTCGATGTACTGCCAATCGAATCTGTTAATTGCTCTACCCAGAATCCATCCCAAATCAAGAAATCACCGCCGTTGGTAGCATTATAAGGTATATATTCATAGCCATTCCAGCGATGCGACCATTGCGAGATAAGTCCAGCCTCATTCGCTTCAAGGAGTGACATTTCCTCCGTGCCCGCATTCGTCGTCACTTCCACTTCGGCGTCTTTCCAGTCAACAACCATCGGAAAGGGATTTGCCAGCTGGTTCAGCCCCGGATGGTCATCGTCCTGGGGTGGATTAATTGGAATGTAATACGCTTCGGTTGTATCCACACAGGAACCAGTGATATAAAAATCCACTGCTGAAGCGTAGCGGTTATAAAACCAGTATCCGAAGCCCGGTTGCGGATTGGGCGGATCACCGTGCCAACCGCCATCATAGTCGGCTTCTCCCCAGCGAACATAGGTATTCCATGTGATACCCCACCGGGAAAATCTCCAGTTGGTATTTTGAATGTAGTTATGTTCATCAGCCCACTCGGGACCGCCAAAGAAGGGCCCGAAAATATCGTCAGGACTATCACTTACGGTTTCCATCGGCAATCCCATGAAAACCCAGCGTTCATAAGGCATATTTTCATAATACAAGTGACTGTATTGCGGTACAACGATACCGGCGGCAAATGCCAGCCAGTTATCGTTCCAGTTGGTATCAAAGACGCGGATTTCCTTCGCTGAATAAATTTTCAGATAGGGTCTGTTTCCATTTGAATTCAACTGATTCCAGGTAGAGGTACCAATTTTAAGATCGTAAAAATCATTCGTATTCAACACAATGCTTTCATTGATGATCGTGCCATCCGTCGCCATGTCCTTGATGGTCACGGTAGCGTTGGTATCAATAGTCGTAATATACGCATGCGTCCAGCTCCCGTCGGGTTCGTTACCGGGAGGTGCCAGGTAAACGATATAATTATGCCCGGCACCATAACCATATTCCGAAGATACGAAACTGGCCATATCCGAGGTGCCGATACCACCGGTTTCCATCCACGTAGCAGTAAAAACGGCAACCTTATTGGTGGCAGTCAGTTTGAAAAGTTCCTGATCTGACGAAGAGGCAACGTCACTGCATTCATAGCTAAAATATGAATAGGCACCGATGCTTTGATTGGAAAC
>CAZAKB010000284.1:0-2589 GCA_964485475.1 uncultured bacterium | reverse complement strand
GAAAACCTCGGTTTTATTATTCAAAGAAAATCCACTGTAGGGGCACCCTCTGAATGGATCGAGATATCCTCTTATATTGATAATAAATCCCTCGAAGGCCACGGCTCCACCACCGCAAAGAACGAGTATCAATACACCGACAAGTCTGTTCAGCCAGGCGCGACTTATAAATATCGCCTCGGTGATGTGGATTATATTGGGAAAGTCACTTGGCATAAGACGGTTGAGATTACCGTAAAAACCGGTGATGCACAGATAGCAACGACATTCGGCCTGCAGAAAGCCTATCCGAATCCATTTAATCCTATTACGACAATCGCTTATGAATTGCCACAAACTTCAAATGTCACAGTGAAGATTTTTGATGTCGGCGGTCAACTGGTTGAAACCCTGATTAATCAGCATCAGAATGCCGGGCAGTATGCAATTCAATGGAATGCGTCTGGCTACAATTCAGGAGTATATTTCTATCGGATTGAGGCGGGAAATTTTCAGCAAGTAAGGAAGATGCTGCTGATAAAATAATTTGCCTTCTACCCCACTCCACCGTCAATAAAAACAGGGTTCGTCCTGACCGCCGTCGGCCCCGCGTTAAAAAGCCCACAAGATAGTGGGCTTTTTTGATTGATAAAGTTTGCTGGTTTTTCTTCAAATTGTTCATGCAGACAAAGATTACTTTTCAGTAGATGACTGCGGATTAATCCTGATTTGTATTTTTAATGCCTGAACGCCAGGTGATTTGTTTCTTATTATTAACGTGAGTTCGATATAAGGAATCAATATTTTTCTGGTTAATAAAACCGTTTGCCAGAGGCATCCCTATGGGAGAAACGGTTTTAACAGTAGGTTTTATTGAGATATCCCCCGAATTCTCCAACGGGAGTCCCTGATGGGAAATTTTGGGGGTTACACCTGATTTTTAGAGAATAATCAACTGTTTTAACAGCTTACATTGCTAATCTTCTGAGCATCTTCTTAAATCAAACTCACGTTAAAATAGTGAGATGAAAGGGTTAAAAATTCAGGTTGATAGTACTGATACTACCGGAGGATATCGTGGATCTAAAATGCCTGGGCCATACTGAAATAGATTTTACCTCGATCTTCACCGGGACGGGGACTGAAATTGACGGCATAATCCAGACGGGCCAGACCGATAGGCGAGTTGTATCGAATGCCGACGCCGACGCTGTGACGGATATCGCTAATGGCAACATCTTGGGGTTTATCCCATACATTCCCCAAATCGATAAAGGTTTCCAGACCAAATGATTTGTAAACCGGTTGGCGGAGCTCAATGACATTCCAGACGAACTGATATCTTCCGCCAGACGGAGTCCGGTCAGCGTCAACGGGGCCGGCTAGCTGGTAATCAAAGGCCCGCAGTGCATTGGGTCCACCGGCATAGAAACGCTCATTCAGCGGGATTGCTGGAAATCCCTTCGCGGCATCAATCCAGCCCAAATCCATAAAACTGCCCCAAACTGTTCCTTTTTCTGTTGAGAAGAACTGTTTCAACCGCAGATTTGAGCGAAAAAAGGAGTTGGTGCCGGACATGAAAGATCCCGCTATTTCATTGCTGAATTCAATATAGCTGCCTGTGCTGGTGTTGAAGAGATTGTCACGATTATCGAAAACCAGTGCCAGTTTCAAGGCACGGATATTACTCTTCATGTCTGTGGGTATGTCGGCAATCTTAATCCGGCTTAGCTGGTTGTTTTCATGTCGGTAGCTGATTGTGCTGTTTGAACGATTTAAAAATTTACGCCCGACAGCAATTTGTCCCCCAAGACGCTCAAGATTGTAGCCGGGTTCATTCAAATATTCCCAGGTAGAAATCAAATCGGTACGCCATCGGGTGTGGAAAGTCCAGGGTTCGGTGAAGGACGCCTCAATGCTGCGGTTAATGAAACTGAGACTGGTGGCTAATCCGACTTTCTGGCCTGTTCCGCGCAAATTTGTATAGAGAATTTCGGTTTTTCCGCGGATTTTTTCCACGGTACCGTAACCGATGGAGACGTTGAATTCTCCATAAGTCTTTTCTTTAGATTCGATTAAGATGTCTTTAGTGTCGGGAAGCTTGGTTTCGGTTGTTACTGGTCGGATAAACACGCTCTGGAAGAGGCCGGTGAGGTAAAGCTGGCGCTGGGACCGGAGGAGTTTAGAGTAATTGACAATCTCGCCCTCATTAAAATTCAACTCCCGAAGTACTATGGTTGGTTTGGTTTTTTCCAGTCCAGTAATCGTGATATTACCGATATGATACTGGGTCTTTTCATTAATAATAAAATCGATCAACACCGAATGAGATTGACTATTGATCCGGATGTCCGGATTAATATCGGTATCCAGATAACCGATCTCCGCATATTTTCGGAGAATCGCCAGCGTTGATTTTTCGATTTCTCTGCTTTTAAAGGCATTACCCTCCTTGACTGAAATTATCTTCTGGATATCCTGATCACTAATAACGGCATTGTCAAGAAAGCTGATACCTTCGATGCGCGTCAGTTCGCCTTCATTAATTATAAAATTGATTTTTACGGATTTTTTACTTGAGTCGATATTGACATTATAATCGGTCAGCCG
>CAZAKB010000283.1:0-2591 GCA_964485475.1 uncultured bacterium | reverse complement strand
GAATATCAGCCGGGTCATGGTCTATGAACATTACCTGAAACATCTGGACGATCTGTTGCAAACCCAGGCCGTGGATTATCGCCTCTTTAAGGGGATAGTGACCGCCCGCTCGGTCTACCCGGAAGATTACCTGCGGGCCTTTGGAGACGCGGACATTTTAATCCGGCCGGAAAGTCTAAGAACCGTTGAAGCCCTGTTGGAAAAGGACGGTTTTACCCATGCCGACGATCTCTACCGTGTGTTTCCCGACGAAATTATTCAGAAATACTCCTTCGCCCAGCACTTTATACGTAGCAGCCCTAATAATGTGGCTGTAGATCTGCACTTGAATATGAGTGGCCGTCTGCACCCGTTTCAGTTCGATTCCGACGATTTTTGGAATGGCAGCAAATCTTTTCAGTTGGATGGACACGAACTGAAGACTTTTGATCCGGAACACCAGGCGGTCTACGCCATTTACCATGCTTTCAAGCATTATTTTTTCAAGCTGATCTGGTTTATCGATGCCTTTCTTCTGCTGGACCGGGCAGATCTGGACCGCTCGAAATTTCAGGCCTTGATCCAAAAATACAAGTTATCCAAATTGCTCAACTATTACGTTATAATCACGGACGAACTTTTCGGGCGTCTGCCCGTCGGGCTGGCGGACACCCATCGCAGCGGGCGGGGGCGAAATAGCCTGATCAACAGTTCGACGGTCCTGTCCGGATTTTTACCTTATTCGCCCTCCCGGGCTCGTCTGCTACTACCCATGTATTATCTAAAAGGTCCCTGCACGCGCTTTGGTTTTTTGTGGCGGCAGCTCTTTCCGCCCATGGAAACCGTCCGGGATTTTTATGTAGGTAAAAATGCCGGGAAAGGTTTTTTAAAATATGTAAAGTTACGCTGCAAAGCCATCGCGGACCTCTGCTTAAATAAAACTAAAGAGGAGTACTCGAATTGAAGTACGTACATTGTGATAACATTGATTGGAAGGAATTTGACAACGAGAGTGTGCTCCTCAATCTCTCCACGGGTTACTATTTTCGCCTGAACCAGGTGGGTACATTTGTCTGGCCGCTGATCAATGAGGATCACAATATTGGTGATATGGTGGATCAGGTGGTGGCCAAGTTTGAGGTGTCTCAGCGCCAGGCTAAAAGTGATATTCATGATTTTATCGAACAACTGCTGACGGAACAGCTCATAAATAAAGCCTGATGCTTATGTCCCTTGACTACCCGTTTTCTGCCGAACTTCCCTTTTTAGATTTCAGGATTCGCTGGCACGCCAATCAGCAGATACTCATTGATATTTTGCAGGAACAGTTCCTCTACAGCAGGGTGTCTGTCCGGGCCGTGGTCCGGGACAATTTTGATTTTTACATTGATATGATTGCCGATGCCGACGGCGATGCTTCCTGGAATACCGCGCTGCAACACCGCTTTGATCCGACAACTCAATGCCTGCATCTGAGTTATCTGGATAACGCCATCCAGGTTCGGGTGAATTATCGGGAGAAATCTGTCCGGGCAAGCATCATGGAACGGGCTTTGGCCTACCGGGCGGCCCTGGGCAACTGGGTGCTCACGATCCCGTTTAGCGAATTGCTGAAACTGCATGGCATCTATCTGATGCATGCGGCCTGCTTGGTGAAAGATGGCACCGGGATCCTGTTTGCGGGACGTTCGGGAGTTGGTAAAACCACCCTGGCTATTGGGCTCCTGAGCCTGGGCTGGCAGATGGTATCCGATGATGAAATCTTTTTGTGGCCCCGCCCCAAGCTGCTGGCCTACGGTGGCCCCGAAAGGGCCAAAGTCAGCTGGCCCACCTGGCGGCGTTTCAGTTACTATTTGGGGGAACAGAATCGGTATAACGGCAAGCAGATCATCACGCTGGAGGATCATTTTCCTGATCAGATAATCGACAGTCACAGTGTTGCGGCGCTCTGCTTTGTGGGGCAGTCGGATCGGGTGAGCATCAGCCCTCTGGATCCCATGCAGTCCTACCAACAGCTTCTGTCCGTGGCCTTTCTGACCTCGGAACCGGCCCTGACCCGACAAAATAATGACTTTCTTTATCGTTTCAGCCGGGAAATTCCGGCATATCGCCTGCAGACCGGTCTGGATGTTCAGGCCCTGGATGCCCAGCTCCAAAAATCCATCCTGCCTTAATAAATTATCCTTGTTACTATTCTTATACTTAATTAAGTTCAGTCTGAACAAGGCAAGTTCTATACATGAGACTTTAGGGTTCACTCAGGCAAGTTGCCTGAGGAGTTCTTTGAGGCCTTAATTAGATTGCTGCTCCGAGTGTAATCGGAGAGGGGAGGACTTATGATTAGTCGCAAATGCCCGCGCTGTGGGTCGCGGCAGTTTCGCAAAATACGTCGTAAACGCTGGATGTGCTATCTACCTTTTTCCAGCTGCTGGGAATGCCGGGAATGTTACAGTAAATTTCTACTGGTATTGGGGATCGTTGTCTGGCGGCACAGTTTTACCTAAAGTCGGACCAGGGATAATTTCATTATGTGACGGAGATTACAGATAGGGCAGGGAAACGTCTGGAAAAAAATTGATAATGAATGGAAGGATTATTTAATTAGTATGAAG
>CAZAKB010000282.1:0-2591 GCA_964485475.1 uncultured bacterium | reverse complement strand
GCAAAACTGCAAGCCAAAGGTGAAACTGCCAAAGATTTTATTATCCGAAATGAAGCTGACAAGAAACTGCCGGGATTCATCAATCTGGTCGGTATCGATTCACCGGCGCTGACCGCATGTATGGCGATCGCGGAAGAGGTGGCGGGGATTTATAAAGAATTATAAACCGTAATATCTGTACTGGTGTACAGTTTGCTGTGCCCTTCTATTTTCGTAAGCGTTTCCGTAGCACGTCAAATGTTGTCAGGAGAACCGGCCCGATAAACAAATCTCCCAGCAGCGCTGTAAAGATGGCGATACTGGCCAGAATGCCGAAATCCATCAGGATTCGGGTTTCCGACAGGATAAATATCAGGAAGCCGGTGGTCAGGATCAGCGATGTGAATATCAGTGCCCGTCCGACTCCGGTCAGGGCCGCCCGTATGGCCTTGTGGATATCCCCACAGCGCCGATACTCGTATTTAAAATGGGTGAAATAGTGAATCGTATCATCCACGACAATCCCAATTGCCACCGACGCGATGATCGCGGTTGCCATATTTAACCGGAATCCGGCCCAGCCCATTAAACCAAGAATAAACACAATCGGGAAAACATTGGGTAAAAGACTGAGAAAACCCAGCTTCAGCCCGAAAATCAGAAGCATTAAACCAAGAATAATGATAAACGCTGTTCGCAGACTGGAGATTTGGGTTCCGACAATATTTCGGGTGAGTTGATTGACAAGGTAATCAAATCCGGTTACCTGAATGTCAAAATCGTTGAAATGAGATTCTAAGTATTTATTTATAATTGTAAACAGCTGTTTGTTTTGAATATCGTCCATCTGTTTGGTGATAATAGAAATACGGGCAATGTCATAATCGGTCGTGATATAACCGTCGATTTCCTCACCGCCGGAAATTTCATACATGAAAAGACACTGGGCAACTGCCTCGCTTGTTTCGGGTATACGGAAAAAGGAATCATCATCGCTGTTCAGAGATCGGTAGATCAGTTTCAGGTGGTCCACCACTGAATACGAGACCGATACCTGCGGATGAGCCACCAGGCATTTTTGAAAGGTTTCGATCTCTTTCAGTACGTCGGGATTCTTGAAATTGTCTGCCTCTCCGCTGAGAATAATTTCGGTACTTGATACACCGGCCAGATGTTGATCCAGAAATTGGGTGTCCTGATATAATATAGTGTGAGGTTTGAGGTATTCAATCATCGAACCTTCGATCCGGATCCGGGGAATTCCCAAAGCCATAAAGATTACTACCGCAGTAAATAGCGCTATGATTGTTAGCCGGTGTGTTTCATTAAGATCGGCGATGGTGTTTAAAGTATTGTCTAAAAACCGTGATTTTTCCACAACATTTTTTTTGTGTTTTGGTGCAAACCACAGGAGCCCGATCGGGATGAGTATGATTGATAAAAAAAATGAACTCATAATTCCGATTGCGGCAAAAATGCCAAGATTGAAAATACTGGGAATTGAACTAGTGACCAGTGAACCAAAGCCAATGGCTGTCGTCAGGGAGGTGAAAAAACAGGGAGCGCCGGCGTTTGTCAGGCTCGCAATAATCGCCGCTTTTTTATCCTGGAAACGATTGAATTCCATCTGGTACTGGCTGATTAAATGGACGGAATTCGCAAGGCCGATAATTGTGACCAGGGCAAACAGTGTGGTTGAAACCGGCGTAATCGGTGAATCCATGTATCCCTTTAGTCCCATAATCCAGATCAGGGCGCATAGGACGGTCAACAACGGAAAGATTATCGACCGGAAATTGCGGAAGATTACCCATAGAAAAATCGCTGAAATCAGCATGGATATGGGAAAAAACACACTGATGTCATGATCCATTAAATTATTAATAGCTGCATCGGTGATTAGCTCTCCGCCTACATGGAATTGATATCCGGTCTGAATGGTTTCCCGGCTGAGGATGTTTTTAATGCCGGTATCGATTTCCTGGTTGTATTCCCCCAGACTTTTAGTTTTGTCGACATTTTGCTCCAGAACGAGCATTATCGCTACGGTCTGAAAGTCTTGTGAGATCAGATTTCCATAGATAAACGGATTACTCCGGATTCGGTCTTCCAGTTCATGTTTGTCGAGATTTTCATCAAACAGAGAACCGATTTCCAGGCCGTAATCGGTTCCAGTAATGGTTTCTACGGTTGTGAGACTGATCGCATCGCGAATATGTGGCCGTTGAGCAAGAGAGTCGGTCAAATAGTTAAGATAATCTATCTCCCTGACTGAAAATGGTTGCTTCCAGGTATAGGCGACCATGACAAACTGGCTTTCATCAAATGTATCCTGAAACTCATGGTATTTAATCAGGGTGGAATCATTTTTCGAAAACCAGGTTGAAGAATCGTCTCGCATTTCCAGGCCGGGAACGTAATGGAGCATGAAAGCGGTTATTAAAACAATCAACAGGAGCAATGGAATACGGAAACGGAGTATAAATTGAGCAATCAGATTCATATTGTGTCCTTAATGAGCCCAGACGGGCATTTGTCCCAGGACGATGCCAAACAAGGGAATGGCAATCAGATACGTTATCAACGTTACAATAAAAACTCCAATCAGGTTC
>CAZAKB010000281.1:0-2623 GCA_964485475.1 uncultured bacterium | reverse complement strand
GTAATTTTGGGGGGCTAAAAATTCGTAATTCCGTAGAAAAATATGGTAACACCAAGTTGATAACATTTTTGATGAACAATAAAATATTGGTGTAGATTCCGGTTCAAACCTGCCACCCATTCCGGGCGAAACATTACCACTTTTTGGATCATTTCCGGAATCCACATAATTGCAAACTAATTGTTCTATGATGAAATCCGGTTTTTAATATTGCGCAAAAGAGCGTTTCAAATTATTTTGGATTAAAGCTGTGTAAATGAGGTTTTTGATTAAACACCCTGAAATCGCACTTTGGCGAAAGATGGGTTTTGAGATAAAAAATCAAAGACCTAATTGACACGTAATATTTCCACTATGATATCCTGATTGGTGTCTACAAAATAAATGGCTGAATCTAAGCCCTTCTGGGCCGTTTTTCCGTCATTAGACCCCAAGATATTCATTCCAGGGATTAATTGCGTCAATCAGGCCTGAGGGGGCACTAATCACTACCAAACACCCCTGTATTGATCCAGCAAAAGACAAACAACTCACCAGGATGGTCCTATACTATTTGATCAATAAACACTTCTTCACTTGCTGAAATCCGTCTGCCTGAATCTGGTAGAAATAGACGCCGGTATGTACAGAACAGAAATCTTTATTTTCCAGAATCCGTAATAACAAAGCCCGGATACCATTTCTTCATACAATCGGGACACATTCCATGAGAAAAACGAATTTCCGGTAACCGGTCCGATATATACACAGCCGGGGGAATCCAGGGTTTTTCATCCTTTTCATCGTCACGAATCTTAAAACAACTCGCACAAATCGGAATAAAATCTTCTAAACCATCAGTCTGTTTTTCGGATTTTTGAATCCTGTCCAGTATCTTCTTCTGTTCAGTGTAATCCCGGAAAACCCCAAAAGACCCAACTACATTGCCGTCGGCATCGACTTGCGGAGTGACTGTTATCAGCAATGGAATCTCAGATCCATCAGGCCTGATGATCTCAAGTTCATAGGAAGACTTCTTTTTTGCTTCCCGGAGTTGACTCTCTTTTCGCACTATTTCCTGGGATGTATCCGATAAGAAATCCTTCAATGAACGGCCGATCAGGGTACCAGTTTCCACGCCAAATATCGATTCGGCTGAAGGATTGGCAAATACAAATCGATTGTCCAGATCAGTGATCCCAACGCCTTCACCTTGGTTTTCCACCAGGGTTCTCAATAATATTTCGCTTTCCTCAAGGGCTATTTCTGCCTTCTTCTGTTGCGTGATATCATCAAAAACAACGACAATCTCACCGGATGGTATTTGATATACATAATTTTCATACCAACCTGTTATTTTTTCATCCTGATACATGGAAACCGGATGGCGGGCAGGTATACCTGTTTCCAATACCGTCCTGAACGCATCTATTAATCCAAATTTCTCTATTCCCGGACGCATTTCAAAAATACTTCGGCCAAGCAATTCTTCTTTCTTTTGTTTGTCAATTCTTTCAGCGGCTTTGTTAAAGTCCTTAAAAATGAAATCTCGACCCCCTTCAATAACATCATAAACAGCGACACCGCTTCCTGTATTACTAAAAAGCTCCTCGTATCTTTCTTTGGTTTCTTGAAGTGCCGCTTCCGTTTGCTCCCGTACACCAATCTCTTTTTTCAGCATTTCATTGCTGGCGCTTAATTCCGAAGTTCGTTCCTGAACTTTGATTTCGAGTTCGCCATAGGCAATTTTTAAATTGGCTTCTGCCTGCAACCGTTCCTTAATCCGATGATTCAGTATACTTCCAGCAAATACGATCCCGCATGAACCCAGCAACCATAAAAAACAATAGGATAATATATACGAAATGATTGTTGATCTTTTCACAGTGTTGTATTTCGCCATATTTACAGAAACACTCACACCACCACGAATATCGCCGATAGTATATCCCTGGTGAGCATGACATTTCAGGCAGCCTTCTTTCGTAACAAGCGGGCGCATTAACCGAAAATACATTTCTCCGTTTTCATGTTGAATTTCAGACACAGCTTCGACACCGGTTTCAAAGGCCTTCAAAGCATCGATTTCCCAATTATCAGGAGATGTCTCTGGCCGAAGGAAATTCAAACTGGTAATATGGCCTTTGACACCATACAAAACATAATATTCCGTCATCGTTTGTCTGAGCATGTAGGCCGGATTCATTAATGTTAATTTTTTCCCTGATTGAGTGGTGATATCTCTGTCAGGAATATGGCTTAGGAATGGATTGGGTGGCGTTTCTTCCGTCACCGGCACATAAACACCGCCATGCTTGGTCGCCCAATAACGGAAGGCAACGTCTTTATTAAAATTCGCAATAGCTTCGTTTTTTGCAAGCTCTATGCTGGCTTTTCGGATTTGGTTAACGTTATAAAATAATAGACTCAGCATAAGCAATGTAAAGAATATTTCAATCCCCAAAATATATTTTACAACTGTAAATTTGCTGTCAAAAAAATATTTTTCTTTCATAATTCAGCATTTCCCACTTTTCACGGTTAAATATAAGAGAGTGTTTGTTTGAGTGCAACAGGTGTTATGCTTACTATTTCCGCAACTCTTTTTCAGTCAACACAGATGCCAGAAAATAGTCAATGTTTA
>CAZAKB010000280.1:0-2634 GCA_964485475.1 uncultured bacterium | reverse complement strand
ATGTCTTTGTCTTTGAAATGTTTTTTTCGGTATTCGATAGCATCATTGAGAATAGCTTCCAACTTCTGATCAGAATAGGAAGGATCGTGATGGAAAAACACCAGATGTTTGACATTGGCCTCGGCTGCAAAGTTAACACCCTGCAAGGACGTACTATGTCCCCAGTTTTCCTTTTCGATACTTTCATCGATAGTAAATTGAGCATCGAATATCAGTATGTCCGCATCTCTGAAAAATTCAACAAAAGCGGCGTGTCTGTCGTCATCAATATTCTTGTACTCTGAGTCCGTAGCGTACACAATTGATTTTCCGTGATGATCAATACGGTATCCAAATGAACCGCCGGGATGGTTCAGCATTTTGTTGGTAATCCAGATACCGTCGAGATCGTAGGCCTCTTCTTTTCGCAACTGGAAAAAGTCTATTACGGCGCCCATGGCCGACAGCGACACGGGATAATATTCGTCTTCTTGCTGATTGCTGATACGCTGTTCAAGTCCATTATGAACTCCGTAAATCGTAATGTTATTGCCCGATTTATAGGCGGGCGCAAAGAACGGAAATCCCATTATATGATCCCAGTGTGTATGACTCAGGAAAATATGGGCCTCACCGCGTCCATCGCCAAATTCATGTTTCATCAACATCTCACCCAGGCGACGAATTCCGGAACCAGCATCAAGAATAATGTGTTTGCCTTCGACTGAAATATGGACACAGGAAGTATTGTTGCCCACAAAACGTTTCATTTCAATGGGTAACTGAGAAACATATTCTTCAATGGCTTGATCATTGGCAATCTTTTTCTGTTGATAATCTTTCAGAATTTTAATGAGTTTCTGATCGTATTCTAAAGGATCAGGGGAGGAGGGTATTGAGCCGCGTACTCCCCAGAAAGATAAATTAATGCGAGTAGATATTTCGTTTAACATTTACCCCTCCCTCACGATATTAATAAAGGGTTTATAGGTGTTTGTTTCTGAACATATTTGTAGTCCCAATATGAGAGAATATTGTCAAAAAATCAACTGTTTTTTATTGTTGAATTCGAGTTAACAGGCTTTTATACAGATTTAAATCACGAAAAATGTGATCTGGAACAAATAATTTTTTCGATTGTGTAACAAATGTAAAAATGAAGTTGTCTCCAAGTTTTAAAAGGAATACTTGAAAATGACCCGGATTTTGTGCAAACTACGCAGACTTAAAAAGGAGTGAATTAAAGATGATGAAAAACGTTGAAAAATACCAAATAGTTATCGGATTGATACTGATTGCTCTGTTGGCGATCGGATGTTCCAAAGAGGTTGTTGAAGACGAAACAGCGATTGAACAACCAACACCGGTTCAACAAACACAGGAAGAAGTAATACCGGAACCGGTCGTTCAGGAACCTCAGATAGAAGAGCCTGAACCGGTATTAGACGAAACCATTGCCCCAGCAGAATCTGCAAATGCAATCTCTGAAAGTGAGACTCTGGAAGAGCGGGAAGGCAAACTCGAAGAAGTTTTGGAATTAATCAGTGAAACGGATAGTGTGAATATTTTTTATATGGTCAAGCCGGGTGACTATCTGTCATTGATCGCAAAAAACGAATACGGCAATATCGGAATGTGGCGGATGATTTATAAATGGAACCGCAAGAAAATCGGTGATAATCCCAATGTGGTTTACCCGTTCCATGAATTTTTACTGAAAAAACCGATTGACTTAGCCAAGGATCTTGAGTTTGATTACTATGAATATACCGTAAAGTCCAATGAAACTCTCTGGTCGATCGCCGGAAAAGAATATAAAAATAACTATGCCTGGATCGTTATTCTGCGTGATAATGCCGATACTCTTGGGCCGAATATTGATGATATTCCTTATGGGACTGTTCTTAAGTTGAGATCAAATTTATTCAATTGATCTGCCTGAAAACTATTTTTTTTTGAAAGCGGGGCAAGCTGCTCCGCTTTTTTTTTCTTATTCCTAATAATATCTAAAAGTCCTTAGCATTAATCAAATTCCTTTTAAATTAAAGGGAGTTTAATAACTGTGAGGAATTGGGTATTATGAGTAACAGTGTCAATGTTTTCGACTGGCTGATTATTGCAACCTATTTTGCATTTGTGTTTGGCATCGCGATTTATTTTTCAAGACGGGCGAGTAAAGATACCAACCAGTTTTTTCTTTCCGGACGGAATTTGCCCTGGTGGCTGGCGGGGACTGCTATGGTCGCCACAACTTTTGCTGCGGACACACCGTTGGCGGTAACCGAACTGGTTGCCCGGAATGGCATAGCCGGAAACTGGCTCTGGTGGAACCTGGCGATTGGAGCGATGCTGACAGTATTTTTCTTTGCGAAATTGTGGCGGCGATCGGGTATTATGACCGATGTTGAATTAACTGAGTTTCGTTATTCCGGAAAAGCCGCCGCTGTTTTAAGAGGATTTCGCGCGTTGTATCTGGGAATCTTCATGAATGCCATTGTCATGGGTTGGGTGCACAAAGCCATGGAAAAGATATTTCATGTGACGCTGCCGATGATCAATCCTTTTTTACTTGTCATAATTGCGTCAATCATTATTGCACTGTATGCCTCAGCTTCGGGATTATTAGGAACCGCCCGCACCGACAGTTTTCAGTTT
>CAZAKB010000279.1:0-2640 GCA_964485475.1 uncultured bacterium | reverse complement strand
GAATGTTACATTTCTGAAACGAGACGCCCGGGATTTTTATTTCGAGGAACCTTTTGATCTCGCATTCATGCTCTGTGAAGGGGCTTTTTCGCTCATGGAAACTGATGAGATGAATTTTCAGATATTACAGAATGCCGAAAAAGCCTTAAAACCTGGTGGTATTTTCATCTTTTCCTGTCTCAATGTCCTGTTCCCACTCTATCACTCCGTCAAGGATTTTATCAATAAGAATACTGAAAACGAGCTTAAGTCAGAGGAAAACACTTTCGATCTGATGAGTTTTCGGGATTATTCAACATTGACCATTAAGGATGACAACGGCATCAATAAAACCATGGAATGCAACGAACGCTATTATGCACCGTCGGAAATTACCTGGTTGCTTAAATCACTTAATTTCAAGACCATTGATATATTCGGTTGTATAACCGGCGATTTTCGCCGGGATAAGCCATTATCAACCGAAGATTATGAGATGCTTGTTGTAGCCGTCAAATAATCGGAATTTTTAACAATTACACTGTGCATATTAATTAGAGTCGCCAATAGATATTTTTCCTGTTACAAAAATAGATAATTGTCCAAAGACTTGCCGTCCAAATCAAGCCCCATAATAGTCCGTTCGCTCCACTTTTATCCAGCAGAAACGAGTGCCAGATTGGAGAATTGAACAGGTTTGCCCATTGGGTAAGAGTCGCATTCCGATGCCCGGAAAAAAACGCTTCAAGTCCCAGGGCCCGAAATCCCAATCGCATAATGACCTGCATAAAATAAGCGAGCAGAGCATTGACACCCATGACCTTGAATGGGTAAGTCCAACGGTGATATCCACGAATATCCACCAGGTAGTAGATTCCAACAAATACAAGACTTGCAAACCCGGCGCTGAACATTGCATAGGACGCACTTACATCGGCTTTATTAAAACAGAACAGAGCGTGTCCGGTCATCAATCCGATCTTATGGATCAAGTAGCCGGGAACCATAAAAATTAGTACCAGTAGAAAACCCTGGCGAAAAATCAGGGACGCCTCTTTGCGGACTACTGCTTCACCCAGCAACACCCCAATCATCGTCATGGCGCCATAGGAAATCGACACCCAGGGCAAGCAATGCAGCCGTAGCGGTTTTGCCAGGGAGCCGTTCAGCACACTGATCCGGAAAAATGGTTCTGATGTCTCTCCAAAATGCAACCACCAGGGCGCGAATTCTGACATTATCATATGGAATACAAGTATGCCGAAAACAGAAGCCCAGCGCCCCCACTTCGGTAAGAGCAACATGACTGATCCCATAAAATAGGCAATAGCAATGGCCTGCAGGATACCCCACCACCAGGACAAGCCGAATATCAGGCTAATATATAATACTCCCGCAGCCAAAAGTTTTACAGTCCGGTTGATCACTCGGTGCCACCATTCACGACCCCGGCACTGCTGGCTTAGGGGAATACACAAGCCAACAATGAATACAAAAAATGGCGCAACCAGGTCCGTAATCGTCAGTCCGACATTTTTCAAATGATGTTCTGGCAGCTCTTCGACCTGCTCAGGGGATAGTCCTTCGCTGACTTTTTCGGTTTCAAAATCTTCCCAGGCTGCTTCAGCATGATGCCAGGTAGATACCGGCAGACTACCAAACCATGACATGGTTTGAGGCAGAGGATGATATCCGGCAACGGCAATGACCAGCACCATTAGAAAAATGGTGATACCGCGAAATGTATCAATCGCTTCAATCCGCTTTTTAGATTCCAAAATTGTGTTCATTATCCCTCCTTTTACTGAGTTTTAATTTACAGTATTCCAAGAAATTGCTGAGAAAAATATTCACCAAAGTACTGATCCGAAAAATCCTTGCATTCATCAGCAATATCGTTTACAATTGAGAGAATTATCGTTCGTAATTCAATAACAAAGGAAGAAAACCATGTCATTCAATGCTCTGTTTATCGCCCACACACCAGATGCTGATAAAGCTGTACATCGCAGTAAAATCAGCACCGGAATGTACAAATTGATTACTGTGTGTATCAAAAATCAAACCGAGGCACTAGAAGTCTGTGATGAACTTGTCAGACCAGAAGCGATCGACTCTATCCTGCTCTGTCCCGGATTTACTCATCTGGATGTAGCGGAAATTGTCAAAGCTACCGATAATAAGGTTGCTGTTGTCATCGCCAGGGGTGATACACAGTCGGGACGAATTGTGCAGAAAGCCATGCAGAGAGCTGGATATAAAAGGTAATTTTTATGGAAAATATCAGTGATCTTATCCAATCCCGCAACTCACAACGAACTTACAAATCGGAATTACTTTCTGATGACCTTATAGAGAAAATTGAGCAAATCCTAAACGATTGTCCGCCGGGACCATTCAAAAACGAATCTTCTTTTATATTGATTCATAAATCCATGGCCGCCGATCAGAAAATCAAACTCGGCACCTATGGAATGATCAGTGACGCTCAATATTTCATCGCCGGGAAAACCGTTCCTGTCCCCGGTGCATTCATTGATTTTGGATATCGCATGGAGTGGATTATTCTGCAATTGACGGCATTAGGATTGGGAACCTGCTGGCTTGGCGGAACACTGAAGCGCAACGAATTTGCGAAATTTCTCGATCTGGGTAAAAACG
>CAZAKB010000278.1:0-2645 GCA_964485475.1 uncultured bacterium | reverse complement strand
TTTGACCGGGAATTGAATTATCTCACAACTTACCCTACCCCGAACAGCGATTTTGAACTTTCATATCCCCGCTCGGTTGTGCTGACGAACTTAGGTGAAATCTTTATCCTGTCCGACGAAAATGACGAGATCATCCGATTGAACCTGAACCGGAATAATATCACGACCTTTGCCGGAATTGTGTATGATAATTATGCTCTTTCTGATCCAATACTGATCCGCATGAATGAGGCCGGGATATTGAATGTTTTGGAAGCCAGTGGTCGGATTTTGCAATTCGATCGTTTTGGTACACCAATTGGGCGCTTGAAAGTCCCGGCAGAATCCAAAATTATGGCGATGATTCCTGTGGGTAACGATATTGTTGTGTCATTGCGGAAAGAACCAGTTTTAATGACGTATTCATCTGTTCAAAAACAATGGTCAAAACTTTCTATTGAGGGCCTGCCTAAATCGACTTATTATATATCCTTGTCATATCGTAATAATCAACTATATCTTCTGTCATCAGATGGCCGCATTTTAATCTGCAGCCAGTTGTTCCGCAGTGAGAAAAAATAACACAGGAACGGTTCTATTCGAAGTTTAAGGATTCAGGGATTTCCGTTTGTTTTTCTGACCGTATGTTGGCTGGTAATGCCAATATTGTCTCTAGCCAACTGGCAGGCGGATACGCTGATAATAGCGCCGGGCGATTCCCTGATTCAACTTTCAAAAACAGCTATTTTTCCCGAGACTCTGATCCTTATTTCAAATAATCATGACAGCATTTCCGCCGATAACATTCAGGTAGACGCGATGAATGGCGTGATTCATGGAACGATCGGGAATACCGATACACTGACGGTTTTTGCCCATTATGAATACATTAACCTGAAACTACCGCGCCGGCAAATTCTGAATCCACCACCCCGAATGTACATTTCACCTACTTCGGAATCAAATACAGCGACAGCAGCAGTCAATACCCGGAAATCGGCTCAGATCGGGGATTATGACTTTCTGAAATCCGGGACGATTTACCGGGGAGTATCGCTTCAATCAAACAGTGGCATGTCATTGCAGTCGGGGTTGAACCTGGAATTGCAGGGAAATATCAGTGAGGATATTACGATTGTTGGCACATTATCAGACCAGAATATTCCGATTCAACCCGAAGGCAACACTCAGACTATTGAGGAAATCGATAAAGTGTTCATCCAGGTCCAGATGCCCCATGAGGCCATCACCTTTGGAGATTATGAATTTTCAAACCGGTCGGCGACATTGAGCAATTATCAACGGAAGCTACAGGGAGTCCTGATTGAAAGTGATCGCCCGAATTATCAAACCCAACTCAGCGGAGCGGTAACAAAAGGACAATATACCAGCAACTATTTCAACGGCGAAGAAGCCAACCAGGGGCCTTATCAATTGACCGGGAAAGAGGGCGAAACGGCGATTATTGTGCTGGCAGGTACGGAAAAGGTCTGGATCAATAGTGAGCTGATGAGACGTGGCGAAAACAGCGACTATGTTATTGATTATTCCACCGGTGAAATTACATTTACTCCCTATCGTCTGATCACATCGGACTCCCGGATTTCTGTGGATTTTCAATATTCAAACCTGGTCTATCAGAAAAATATCTGGATTGCCATGAACACTACGGCATTGGCAGACGGCAAACTGAAATTGACCGCCGGAATGATCAGTGAGACCGATGACAAAGACAATCCAATTGAACTGACGTTAAGTGATACGGATATCACTTACCTGAAACAGTTGGGCGATAATGTCGATGACGCTTTTCAGAGCACAATCATCGAAGACAGTGCAGGGGTTTATTCCTTTGGCTCGATTGATTCAATCCTGGTTTTCATAGGAATCGGTGGGACTCATTCGGCATCATTTTATAATGTGGGTGAAAAGGGAGCATATCGGAAAATTTATACCGCTGATTCCTATCACTTTGAGTACGTCGATAAGACTGATCCCGCTACACCGGCAACGGATATCGAAGAGGCGGTTTATCTGCCAGTGAAGCCGCTAAAGCTGCCAACATCGCAGCGCCTGTACCATTTCTCCGGGCAATGGCAGCCATCGAAGAATATATCCGTGACATCGGAATTGGCCGGTTCGGATATTGACCGTAATACATTTTCAAATGTTGACGATGAAAATAATCGCGACCTGGCGTTGAATATCAGCACCGCTATTGGCATTCCATTGACAGAACACAGTAAAGCCAGCGTGAAACTCAATTACCGGAAAATCGGTGAACGTTTTGAACCCATCGACCGCATTCAGGAGGTGGAGTACCGGCGAAAATGGGATTTATCTTCCGACTCGACCCAGGGTGAACAGGTGGTGGAAGCCGGCCTGAACCTTAATATGAATGAAATCATAAATATTAATCTTGATCTTGGTTCCTATAACCGTAATACCATCGATGCCAGTCGCTATAAAATCAGCAGCTCCGTGCAGTATAAATGGATAGATCGGCTGGAACTCTCCCAGGAACGCATTCAACGCAGTTTGTCTGCCGGTTCATCGGATTGGCTGCGGCAGCGGTTTTTGTTTCGATTGAATATAAAAGATGTAAAACCTTTTACCGAATTGTATACCGAAGAACGAACCGGAGGTAGTGGCAATTTCAGCAATTT
>CAZAKB010000277.1:0-2660 GCA_964485475.1 uncultured bacterium | reverse complement strand
TGTTTGGAAACAATGAATTTTGCCGCTCCTGTGAAGCATTCTGCCCCACAAGTGTGGAACTCTATTTCAATCTGCATCCTGCATTATCCATTAATAAAGATACACACAGGTAGATGTAAACAGGTGAAAGCTGATGAACTGCAAAAATATCCGGAAATCGGTCTCGAATGGAAAGAACCGGGTATGGCGTTTAGAGTCACATTTGTTAAGAAAAACTATGTCGTCCCGATAAGTCGGGATGAGAACGACCAAGTCAGCGACCAAGTCAGCGACCAAGTTATTTCAATTCTTAGATTTTGTGTAGCGTCTAAATCCAGAGGAGAAATATTACAATATTTAGGGTTTAAAAATCATTTTGATAATTATAAATGGCATATAAAACCGGCGTTGGATAACAATCTCATCGAAATGACCATTCCCAACAAACCAAAAAGTAAAAACCAGAAATACCGACTGACCAATAAAGGCAAACAGACGCTGAAAATGATCAGAGAAAATACTTCTCGATCCAAAAGTCAGTAAAGATGAAAAGATAGTAACACTAATTGATTTTGACCACCATGACAATATTTATAAAACATAAGATGTGTAAACGTTATTTTTTAATAAAAAAATCCTTAACACGTAACGCGTGACGCGTGACGCGTAACTCGTAACGAGAAATAGGAATGCGAAGTCATAAAGATCTCGATGTTTGGAAAAAGAGTATTGATTTAGTTGACAAAGTTTATTCATTGACACGATCATTTCCAAAAGACGAGGTTTATTGCTTAACAAACCAGATGCGTCGCTCAGCCATTTCGATACCATCCAATATTTCCGAAGGTGCCGCCAGAAACAGTCATAAAGAGTTTATTCAGTTTCTATATATTGCCCTGGGCTCTCTGTCTGAACTGGAAACTCAAATGATAATCGCGAAAAAACAAAATTATATAAACGATATCGATTTACAGATTGAATTTGACAATATTCGAAAAATGATAATAGGTTTGATCAAATCCGTAACGCGTAACGCGTAACGCGTCACGTGTCACAGCTAACGAGTATGTTCGAGTTATATTATACCACAATTGTTATCCTGATCATGGTCATCGCCCTGGCGAAAGAGTGGTTCCATCCGGCGGGAATTGTCTTCTCGGCCTTGCTGCTCCTGCTCGCGGGGAAGGTGATCACCGTGAATGAAGCCTTTGCCGGGTTCTCCAACAAGGGCATGCTGACGGTGGGCTTTCTCTTTGTAGTCAGCGCCGCGCTGCAGAGTTCCGGGACCTTTGAACGCTTTGTACTAGGTATGCTGGGCAACAATCATAAATCCGATACCGGAAGATACCTGAGACTGATGCTGCCCGTGGCGGGACTGTCGGCCTTTCTGAATAACACCCCCATTGTGGCGACATTGATTCCGATCATTAAAAGTTGGACCAAGCGCAACAATCTGAGCGCCTCGAAATTCCTGATTCCCCTGTCCTATGCGGCGATATTGGGTGGTACTTGTACATTGATTGGAACAAGCACCAACCTGGTGGTGCACGGTTTGCTGTTGGAAGCCGGTTATGAGGGTTTTTCCTTTTTTGAGATTACCCGGATCGGTGTACCGGTGGCGCTGCTGAGCATTCTGTTTATGACATTAGTGGGAAAATATTTACTGCCGGATCGCAAAGATGTCATCACCGAACTGGGGGAAAACACCCGGGAATTCGTGGTGGAACTGAAAGTCGGCGAGGAATACCCTCATTTGAATCAAAGCATCGAACAGGCCAATCTGCGGCATCTGCCGGGACTCTTCCTCTTTCAGATCAGCCGGGACGATCAGACGATTGCTCCGGTCTCTCCCCGGGAGAAAATTCAGCAGGGCGACCGGCTTTTCTTTACCGGTCTGACGGATACCATCTATGAACTCCAGAAAACCCCGGGTTTGCATTCGGTCAAGGACCAGCAATTCAATATCCGGGACATTGATTCCGATAAATTCAAAACCTATGAAGTGGTGATTTCCAATACTTCGCATTTGGTAGGTGATACGGTGCGGGATAGCGGCTTCCGCAGTCATTACAACGCCGTGATCCTGGCCATTCACCGCAGCGCTGAACGCATTGAGCAGAAGATAGGGGACATTGTCCTGCAGCCCAACGACACTCTGTTTCTGCTGGCTCCCACGGGCTTTGAGAAGAAATGGTACCATTCCCGGGATTTTACCCTGGTGACGCCCAGCCTGGAAATCTATTCCAAGCCCCCCTGGAAGGGCAATTTATCATTAGGCATCCTGATTGCCATGATCGTTGCTGCAGCGACGGGGATTATCCCGATCATCTTCGCGGCTGCCATTGCTGCACTGCTGATGATTGTGACAAAGATTATCAATCCTAAAGATGCCCAGAACGCCGTGGCATGGGATGTCCTGCTCCTCATTGCGTCTTCTTTTGGGATTGCCAAGGCCATCAGTAATTCCGGCCTGGCCGATCTGGTGGGCAACAGCCTGATCAATGGACTGAGTTTTATGGGGGAAACGGGAATCATTATTGGCATTTTCATTTTAACCAGCACGTTTACGCTGCTGATCACTAACAATGCTGCCGCTGCGATTGTTTTCCCCATCGCCTTATCAATCAGCCAAACCATGCATCTCAATCCCCAGGCGATCATGCTGACCCTGGCGCTGGCAG
>CAZAKB010000276.1:0-2664 GCA_964485475.1 uncultured bacterium | reverse complement strand
AACCTAAAAATCCCATTTGACAAATTCGGGACAGATTTTCAGTGGCATTACGTAAAAAAGAAGTAATTTCAATCTACAGTTTGATCTTATTGATTTTTTTCCAAGCAAGGCTTATGTAAACTTCACGATATCAAGGTCTTTGCAACGGGATATTGCAACGTTTGGACACACGACCCCCTGGCGTCTCATATTGATTTTATTTATTCGGTAACAGGAAGAGATTTATTAAAATCAGAGTTGCAGACAAGCGATCTTATCATAAATCATCAGCCACTCTTTTCGATAATGATAACTCTTCTGTAATTTCAATTTATATTGCCTGGAGTGACATACCAACCTACCGGCAACTCTGATAAACCAGTTACGGAAAGTATTCGGTTCTTGTCGCCAACTTTTTCTACAGCATAAATAGCGCATCCAAATTGTCAGGTTATATGCCAGCACTCCTAATTGCCATAAAACATCATTAGCCCAAAAATGATTGACAATAGTAGCGCCGGCGCCAATTTGATTTTTGACTGCTTCTATCCAGTTTTCACATTCGGCCCGGTCTTTATATAAATGGTAAATCTCGATTGGCGCTTCTTCCAAATTCGTGACAAAACATTGGTATTCATAAATATAGTGGGGGAAAAGATAACCCTCTGTAATTACATCTTTTAATGTCCTGATCGCTACGAACTTTCTGGCATTTAACCAACCATTGCACTGATAATAAAATTCGCAATAAGATATATTCGCTAAACCGGGAATTTTCTCCCATTGTTGTTTAGCTAATAAATCTCTGAGATTCTTCAACTTGACTTTTACTAGATATATGGAGTTTAATCGTTCCGCTTCCGAGAGAAATCCATCGCCAAAAAAACCACTATCGGCACGAAACAGATATTTGAAATCGCCTTTTGGAAAACGCTCCCGGCATTCCTTCATAAATTCAGCTACCCCATTTCCCGTATAAGTATCACCGGGACGAAACCAACTATGCACGCATTCCTTTGTCGAAGTTAAAAATGCCATGAGCGGATGGTAAGATTTCTGCCCCCGCTTTTTCGGGTTATATCCTTTTTGGGCGCCCTCTTGATTACCATATACTCCTTTTACGGTGGAATCCAAATCCACTATCTTAGTTGTATCTTCTGAAAAGGAGTACTGCCTGTGAACAATATTCCCCAAACGCCGGCATATTTCTGAAAACTGATTGGCGGTTTTAAATGAAAACTTTTCCAGCCGATTACCGAGAGTATTTTCATCAAGGTGCTTTTTCAAACCGATTAATTTCTGAATAATTCTATCCTTGCTAAATTCCTCAAAATGTGACAAACGTTTGTAATCACATAGATATCCGTAAATAATCGTGGAAAATATTTGATAATCCTGGAAGGTGACATTTGAACCCATCTGAAGAAATAATCCCGATTTTATGTGCTGCGCAAATCCAAGTTTCTTCAGTAAAAAATCTGATACCGGGACGATGCCCGCGTAATTTGTCAAATTATTATCAGAAAATTCCACATGGATGTTATTGATTTTTACCCGATTTTTGTTGTACTTTCTAATCATCTAAAAGGTGACTCCTGTTTCGTTTGTTAAATAAGTTGTAACTAACTATAATTTAACAAATAGGAGCACCTTTTACAGCCATTTTTTCAATCTTATTCGGGATTTTTAGGTAAAATATCTAATATCATCCTTAATATCATCGACCGATACTAAATTAAATGTAAATAATGATTTTGTTGATCTACTTATACAAACTAATGCAAATTTGATATAGTCTTTTATCCCTGGAAAAATCTTTTTTGAGTTTATGAAACCAATGATACTTTTTAATTTATTTCTTTTTAATAAGTGTGAAAAAAACTTTTTTGTTGAGTTATCCGTCACAAGACCTGTTGGAAGTATTAAACCAATGTAACTATCTTCGATTGATATCCCACATGATAAATCAGCGAATAATGCATAGGAATTTAATTTTCCAATAGCTGTGTGTTTGAATATTGTAGAATATTTGATAAACCTATTCTTTGATTCCTCTGTTCTCTTTGCACCAAAATACTCATGAGCGATAGTGGGATTATTTTTTAATAGAATGTTTATTGCTTCCTTTCGCTCAGAACCACTAAGCTGCGCTATTCTTTTATCTATATTTGCGAAATATTGTTGTTCCTCAATCTGTAGCATCTCCCATGGCGGATTGCCCAGAACGCAGTCGAAACCGCCCTTTTCAAAGACCTCCGGGAATTCCAGGTGCCAGTGAAAGAAGCGGAAATCATTAGCAAGATCTTTGACTTTCTTTGCTAACTCCGGTTGCGGACGGGAATGTTCTCTCTCAATTAGAGTGTCCAGAACCTGCTGATTGGGATAGATCTCATCAGAATTATCATGCGGCCAGAAGAAGGCTGCTGTCCAGTAGTCGGCAATCAGATTCTTCCATTTGAATTCATCTTTCTGCCGGAAAGATTCATATTCCTGCTTCAGTTGATCGATATCTTCCGATGAATCCTCATTGAATTCATCCGCCAGGTCCGGTTCGTGAATGATAAAAGAAGCGGTGCTAACATGCTTATAGTGCAGGGTGTATTGTAGGCGGTCTTTTTCTTTTTGTTTCAGATATTCCCGGTGAATACGCTTGCGTTCCTGGCTAATCTGTTTATCATCGCCGGT
>CAZAKB010000275.1:0-2694 GCA_964485475.1 uncultured bacterium | reverse complement strand
AGAAATAAATGGCAAGATATACAGGTCCTGTTTGTAAATTGTGTCGTCGAGAAGGCATGAAACTGTTTTTAAAAGGCGAACGGTGTAATTCGACGAAGTGTTCGTTTGAAACCAAAAGTTATGCACCTGGGCAACACGGGCAGACAAACCGCAGACGCTTATCAAATTACGGTTTGCAGCTGCGTGAAAAACAGAAAATCAAACGTATTTATGGGATTCTTGAAACCCAATTCAGACGCTACTTTGCTAATGCGGACAAAGAAAAAGGCATCACCGGCACAAACCTGATGAAGATACTGGAAAGTCGGCTGGACAATGTGGTTTACCGGGTCGGATTTGCCTCGTCAAGAAGCATGGCCCGTCAGCTCGTACTCCACCGTCATTTTCAGGTCAATGGCAAAACCGTTGATATTCCTTCCTATCAATGTAAAGCCGGTGATACGATTCAGGTACGTGAAAACAGCAAAAAACTCGTCTATATTCATGATTCCATGAAACGCATTCGTGGTGATCATGATTTACCCTGGCTGATTCTGGATAAAGCTAAAATGCAGGGTATTTTTATTCAGGTGCCTGAACGAGATCAGATGGGACTTGATGTGAATGAACAATTAGTAGTGGAACTCTATTCAAAATAAATAAAGAGGAAATAATGACCGCACAGGATCAAATTTTAACAAGAGTAAACAAAGAAGTTTTAACAGATACATACGGTCAGTTTATCGTCCAGCCTCTGGAACGAGGTTTCGGGACTACCATAGGCAATGCACTCAGACGGGTATTAATCACTTCTGTTCCTGGAGCAGCGATCTCGGCCATGAAAGTGGATGGTGTTTTGCATGAATTTGCAACAATACCGGGAGTCATCGAAGATGTCGCTGATATTATACTGAATCTAAAACAGGTTCGTTTTAAAATAGAAGTGAACTCAAAACCGGATAAAGTTATCTTGAAGTTTAAAGGTAAAGGTAAATTTGTGGCTGGTGATATTGGCAAAGAATCACCGGATTTTGAAATATTAAATCCCGACTTACACCTTTGCGAGATGAATGACAAAGCCAATTTTACGTTGGAACTGAAAATTTCCCGTGGCACCGGATGGGTACCAGCTGAGAAAAACAAAATCGTCGATGTTCCGATCGGAACAATCTTTATCGATTCGATTTATTCTCCAATTACCAATGCGACTTACAAGGTTGAGAGCTTACCCGGTACTTCCCGCGAAACTCTGGAAAAACTGACCTTGGATGTCCATACAGACGGAAGTATAACTCCGGAAAAGGCGATGGATTACTCTGCAAAACTGTTGATGGAATATTTTTCGATGTTTTCAACTGCCGAGTCATCACAGATTGAAATTCCCCGGGAAGCCCCGGATGAAGACATGATCAAGATCCGTAATCTTCTGAGAAAAAGTGTTGATGAGATGGAACTCTCGGTACGGTCTTATAACTGTCTGAAGGCGAATAATATTAAAACCATCTCCGATCTAGTTTCCAAAGAAGAATCCGAGATGCTTAAATTCAAGAACTTTGGCCGTAAGTCTCTGAATGAGCTAATGGCAAAACTGAAAGAAATGAATCTTGAATTTGGGATGGACGTCGAATCGTATCTGTCCGAAAAGGACGAATAAATAGCTAAAGGAGTATTCAGTCATGCGACATCAGAATCGTGTAGCGAAACTGGGCAGGACGGCAAGTCATCGAAAAGCATTGATGATGAATCTGGCAATCGCTCTTATAAAACACGGAAAAATTAAAACCACAGATGCAAAAGCAAAAGAATTGCGCCGGTACGTTGAACGATTGGTTACCTTTGGGAAACGTGGAACAGTTCATCATCGTCGTCTGGCATTTAAAGTGCTACACGACCTAACATCTGTAAAAACATTATTTGATCATATCGCACCGCAGTATTCCGATCGGGATGGTGGTTATACCCGGATCATTAAACTGGGTTTTCGTGATAATGATTGTGCCGCGGTATCTTTGATCGAATTTGTCGATTATAGACAACCCGGTGAGAAGAAAAGTACCAAACTGGCCAAGAAAGCCACAACTACAAAAAAAACCAAACCGGAAGCTTCCAAAGCAATCAAAGAATCTAAGGCGAAGAAAACGGATAAACCGAAAGAGCAGGAAGAGCCCGTCGTCGAACCGGTTGTTGAAGAAGTTCATGTGGAAGAACCTGTAGCTGAAGAAGCCGAAGAAACTGAGAAGAAACCGGCCGAATAACACCGGGGACTTCATTGAAAACCACTAATAAGTATAGCATAGGGGCAGTAGTTTTTACTGCCCTTTTTCTATTATTTAGAGTGCCGACTCATGCCAAAGAACCGGAACGAATGGCCATGTGGGTGGTTCGTGATCAGATTAGAACACCTCAGTCCATCGATAAAATAATCGATTTTGCCCAAAGAAACGGATTTACCGATTTGTTCGTCCAGGTTCGAGGAAGAGGTGATGCATTCTATACATCTTCCATTGTTCCCCGTTCCCAGAATCTGCCAAGGAATGAATTTGACCCGTTAAAATATTTTCTGGATAAAGCACATCCAAAAAGCCTGAAAATTCATGCCTGGATCAATATGTTTCTACTCTGGTCTTCTGATGATAAACCTCAGGATAAAAACCATCTCTATTATCGACACCCGGAGTGGTTGTCCGTTGACGCGGATGGCGTCAAAGACATTAA
>CAZAKB010000274.1:0-2711 GCA_964485475.1 uncultured bacterium | reverse complement strand
TTAATCGATTCTGATTGTTCCGAATCCGTCGAATATAGCTCATTATAAAACAATAAAAAATGTCCCGATTCTATCTCTGCATCTGCTGGCGGCATGTACGTAAAATGCTGACTACAGGAAAACAGCATCAGAATAAAAATAAACGTCATACTCATTAAATAAACATTTTTCATCAAAGACTCCCTTATTTAAAGAAGAATTAATTTCTCCTGTTCATCTCCTGCAACGACAACTTCCCTGTCATGGGTAATAAAAACATCAATTTCCGATCGGACTGCCATCTCACCGGGCAAATAAATTCCCGGCTCAATTGAAAAGCAAATCCCGGGAACTAATTCACGCTCATCCTTGGTTTCAAGATTATCAATATGAACACCATTTCCGTGCACTTCTCGTCCGATTGAATGACCCGTGCGGTGCACAAAATAATCACCATAACCGGCATCGATCACAACCTGCCGGCAAACATCGTCGACTTCGTACCCAAAGCAAGGTTCATTTTTCTCGAACCTTTCACGAATAAAATCCCGGGCAGCATTTCGGGCATCCCGGACGGTATTAAAAATCTCAGTATATTTTGCTGGCGGATCATTACCGATATAACCACACCAGGTAATGTCATAATAAATGCCGGTATCGTCATTTTTCCGGGCCCAAAGATCAATTAACAGCGTATCACCTTTTTTAATTGTATAAGTATTTTCCTCGGTCGGTTCAAAGTGCGGATCCGACGGATGATCGTTGACACCAACGATCGGATGATCACCATCATCAGTCAGCCCCTCCTCTTCGAAACGCTTCACAATATATTGCTGAATCTCATACTCTGTGATTTTTTCATTTTTCCGGATTTTTTCACCGATCAGTTCGAAGGCTTCGTCTTTAATTTGCTGAACATTGACACCCGCTTCCAGATGGGCACTGTAACCTTCCTCATCAATAACCGCTTCAAAGGTCTGAACCAAATCAGCTGAAGATACTACCGAAACACCGAATGACCGGATCAGTTCAATAGTTCCGGCATCAACAACCGATACATAGGGAATATTATTATTGGGAGAATACTGCATCGCGATTTCTCGGGCATTCGTCAACGTTTCCCGGATAATCTGGTGCAACTCCTCCCACGAGCGATACACTTTTTTCTCACCGGTCAGGGAGTCCAACTTCTTGGTTTCCACTGCCGATACAATTCTGACCGGATCACCCTTTGCCGGAATATAATAAAACCAGCGTCGTGTTGTGAATTTTGAGAAATCCAGACCCAGAATCCGGTATGCCATCGCATCCCGGTGATGGAAATCATAAAACAGCCAGCCATCAATTCCTTTTTCCGATATCGCTTTTTGAATTCGATCCAAGTCCATAAAAATCCTCTCTTATTTTATTATTGTTGATAATTCTTTAAACTGTTTATGCTGAGATGTTTTGATGAGTTCAAAGAGTGCCATTTCAACACTGCGAAGTTGTACACCTTCCTTCTCAAGAACCCGGACTGCCAAGTCTTTATCGTCCTGCTTCCGACTGGATACAGCGTCCACTATCAGGAAAACATCAAACCCTTCTTCCAGCAGATCAATACAGGTCTGATACACACAGACATGCGTTTCAATCCCACTTACCAGCACCTGTTTTCGGTTTAATTGATTCAGAACCGACATAAATTTTTCATTAATACAACAGGAAAAAGAACGTTTTTCAACCGCTTCGATATCGGGAATTAATTTACGTATTTCTGAAACAGTCGCACCAAGTCCCCGTGAATATTGCTCCGTTACTATGATCGGGATTTCAAGGATTTGCATTCCCTGAACCAATTTGGTTATCGACATTAGCAGCCCGCTAACTTCGCTCATAACGGGCAGAAGTTTCTCCTGAACATCAATGATCAGCAGTACCGATTGCTTAGTGTCGAGTTTCATGGTCGGGATTCCTGATTCACTTCGGTTGTTTTGGGATGAAACATCTCGCGTTGGACTTTTCGAAAGTGCAGAAAAAACAGTATACTGATGATTATAAACAAAAGCAGAAGGTTTATTTTGGCGGAATGTTTCGGTTTCATTTATCAAATCTTAATCACTGGCCGGCGCTATCATTCATTCACCTGAATATCCACTCTTTTTACCATAATTTCAATAAAAATTATCTGAAATGTTTGACATTCAGTCTGTATTCTCTAAGTTTTAGACAATCTGAACCAGTTGGAGTGAACAATGCATAAGACCATCAATTTTATCCGGAAAATTCCCCTAACTGCCTGGATATTTATCGGGATTATCCTCGGTGTACTGTCCGGAGTGTTTCTGAAAGAATCCATCGTTCCCGTCGCCTCGATCTTTGGTGACCTCTTTTTAAGGTTGTTAAAAATGATCATCGTGCCCTTGATTGTCACATCAATTACATCGGGCGTTCTGGGCATCGGTAACTCAAAAAACCTCGGACGGCTCGGCCTGAAAACCATGGCCTACTACATTACTTCAAGTCTGATTGCGATTCTGACCGGCCTGATACTGGTCAATTTAATCCAACCCGGTGTCGGGACCGACATTACTCTTTCGGCGAATGTCAACGCGGCCAATTTGTCCTCCGGCAGTTTGAAAGACCTGCTTTACCGCATCATCCCGGTCAATCCCCTGTCGTCGATGGTCAACAGTGAAATCCTGCCCATCATCTTCTTTTGTATCATCGTGGGAATATTCATTTCCAAACTC
>CAZAKB010000273.1:0-2722 GCA_964485475.1 uncultured bacterium | reverse complement strand
TCATCTTGACATTCCCTGATGCAGGGATTATTTTGGGGATGATTTGAGGTGATGAATATGAACAGTAAAATTCGCAGACCATCGGCTGCCGGAAGATTCTATTCCAGCAATCCCCAGGTGTTACAGCGGGAAATCGAGGTCTATCTTCAGGACGTTCCCGAATTGGATTTTTTTCCAAAGCGAATTTTCGGGCTAATTTCGCCTCATGCGGGCTATGCCTGTTCAGCACCAACAGCGGCCTTTGGATTTAAACTGCTTCGGCGCTATCCGTTCAAACGGGCAATCGTCATTTCACCCAGCCACAGCGAATATTTTACCGGCATTTCGGTCTATGATGGTGATGCCTATGAAACGCCACTGGGAATTATTCCGGTGGATCAGTCGATGTGTGAGAACATTGTGAAAAACAGTACGATCGCTAAATTCTCCGAAGCCGGGCACCGTTCAGAACATGCACTGGAAGTGCAACTGCCATTTTTACAGGTGATTTTTCCGGGAGGAATCAACCTGGTTCCGGTGACGGTTGGCGCAACGTCAGCAGACGATCTGTCCAAATTTGCCGCCGGGCTGGCGAAAATAATCAATCCCGATGATACGGTCATCATTGCCAGCTCCGACCTGTCTCATTATTATCCACAGTCAGTTGCCTGTCAAAAGGATGCGTATTTTTTAAAACTTATGAAGAATTATGATCTTGACGCCATAGGTTTGGGCTACGATGATCAGAGTCTGGAGGCCTGCGGACTGGGGCCGGTCCTGGTGCTGATGCACACTGCTCAACGAATTGGTAAACCGCAGTGCCGGGTGCTGGATTACCGGACTTCCGGTGATACCTGCGGTGATAAAAGGCAGGTGGTCGGTTATGCTTCAGCAGTGGTTTACGAATGATGACAATGACCGAAAATCGATTTGCCCTGATTGGAGCCAGTAGAACGGGAATTGCCCTGGCTCATCATCTTGAAAAAGCCGGGTACTCGCCGGTCTATCTCTGGAATCGCACCGCTGCTGGCATTGACCGGGCGGGAAAATATGTCCATTTTCAACAATGTTCTACCAACCTTGGATTACTTCCGCAAAATATTGACTGGATTATTATTGCCGTCAGTGATGACGCTATTCCGTCGATTGCCCGGGATCTGAGCAACGTGTTAAAAATGGGAACAGGGAAACGGATTTTTCACATTTCCGGCGCCTGGAGTGCTGATCTGCTAATTGATTTAGAAAAGATAAATTGCCGGACCGGTTCGTTTCATCCGCTACTCAGTGTGCCGGACATTGACATCGGGATTGCGTTAATGGGTAGCGCCGTGTTCAGTTGTGAAGGCGATATTGACGGTGATTTACATCAATTAGCGAAAGATATTGGTGGGACTGGGATTATTCTGAATACCGAGCAGAAAAGTGTGGTTCACCTCAGCGCGGTATTTGTCAATAATTTCCAGACGGTGATAATTCATGCTCTAAAACAACTGGCCCTGTCGAAAAACATTAAAGCCGAAACGCTATCGGCATTATTGAAAACACTTTCCCGGCAGGCCATTGATAATGCCTGGGAAAAATCGCTGGGTGAAGCACTCACCGGGCCGGTTGCACGGGGCGATCAGAAAACAATTGATAAACATCTGAATCAGCTATCAAATACTCCGGAATTAAAAAAACTATACGAACAGTATGTTGCCCTGACCCGGCATCTGCTGAAAAAAGAATTGGAACAGACATGAAAAAAACCATGCTTCTCGTCATGCTCTTTGTTGGGATTTGGACTATTCATGCCCAGGAACACAAGTTGTTCTGGGATGGCTACGACTGGCGGAAAGTGGACCATGTCTGCCGGGAATATCCGGAATATAAATACTGGATAAAAAGCGCTTATCTCAGCGGGCTATTCGACAGTAAACTGTTTTATCAATTAAAGTTCCGGGATGCCGGATCGGCATGCAGTGATTCAGTGTTCAGCGATCTGCTGGAACCAGATAATATCCGCTCACTCATTGCCGGCCTCGATGGGTTTTATGAAGATAATACGATTCGCTATATTCCCATTCCAAATGCCCTCATTGCCACAATTATGATGCAGCAGAATTATCCGCAAGCCAAGATTGACGCCTATCTATGGCAGAGCCGGGATTGGATAAATGAATTAATGGATGACGTGATTAAGAAATAATCAATCGTCTTTCAGGATAATCTCGCCGCAGCTCGGGCAGACCATATACACACTTTGTTCACCAAAAAATCGCAGATGCGTGATCCGATATTGAGCGTTTCCGGACATGTTCGGTCGTTGTGTGAGAACAACGCTGCGGGACTTGGATTCGCCAGAGCGCAGGGGAACGTCGTGAATCATCTGGACCTGGACGTGTTTCTTTTCGACAACCCGGTGGGAGTTATCATAAATATCGACATAGCCGGCGACTTCACTGACCTCCCGGCTGGAAGAGTTGTATATCTCAATGGTAATCCGGATCATGTTATTATCGATCTGCTGGATAATCAGATCACTGACTTCGACGGTTTCCTGGGCCGAAATACCGGAAAAAAGTAATATAATTATGAATGGAATAAGTAGTTTTTTCATTACAGCCTCTTTACTTAACAAGAATATATAAGAAAAAGGATTAATTTGCAAGCACAGGCTTTTGCTTGATTGCAAACCCTTTCCTTCATAACTTTCGGCAATATTTTTTAGCCCGAACAGGAGTCCATCTATGATTGAAAAAGC
>CAZAKB010000272.1:0-2741 GCA_964485475.1 uncultured bacterium | reverse complement strand
ATCGCTGTCGGTCTGGCAAAATATGTTGCCGGGAAAGGTGGTCAAATTCACCCGATTTATTATGATGCAGCCGGATATTCCGTAGAGGGGACTTCGAATATTGCACCGGCCAGTTTTGATCTGTTGAGCGATAAAATATCGCTCCTGGGCACCAACATCTTACCGGTAACAGCGATATTCTTCCTGCTCGCAGTACTGATTGTCCATTTGATATTGAAGAAATTAAAATTCGGCCGATATATCTATGCTATTGGTGGCAACGAGGAAACCGCGAGACTTTCTGGCATCAACGTTGACCGGGTGAAAACGCTGGTGTACGGTATTTCAGGCGGTCTTTCGGCATTAGCGGGCGTTTTATATTGTGCAGCCTATACTCAGGGCAAACCGGATGCCGGCGCCACGTGGGAACTGGATGCGATCGCCGCGGTAGTGATTGGCGGGACAAGTCTCATGGGGGGCAAAGGATCGGTCGTGGGAACTATGGTCGGTGTGTTAATTCTTGGGTACCTTGGCAATATTTTAAATCTCCAGGAGGTTTCCAGTGAAGTGCAGAATATCCTAAAAGGAGCAATTATCGTCGGAGCGGTCCTTGTACAGGAAGGCACAGTTGTACGCTGGTTTAAGACATTTCGTAAACCGAAAAATCAATAGAGGATTACTATGAGCCCTAAGGTTTTTAAAACAGTATCGTTCTTGTTTGTCGGTATTATCATTGTGGCGCAATTTAGCCTTTTTAGCTGCCAGAAGGCATCGCGAAAAGATAAGTTTGTCATTGGTTTTTCACAGGTCACTGTCAAAGAACCATGGCGGGTTGTGTTTAATGACAGACTTATCAGGATGGCGGATAGTTTAAGCGACAAACTTGAACTGATTGTATTGGATGCCGATGATAAAACTGAAAATCAGGTGGAACATTTAAAGACATTCATTTCGAAAAGAGTCGATGCCATATTAATTTCACCCAAAGAAGCTTCCGGTTGTTCTAAAGTGATCCAGGAGGCCACAGAAGTTGGCATTCCGGTGATTATTCTCGATCGGGATATTACCTACAAGCTATACTCGGTATTTATCGGTGCAGACAACCGGGTAATTGGGCGGGCCGCAGGAGAATATGCGGTTGAACTATTAGGCGGATCTGGCCAGGCAAAGGGAAAAATCTATGAAATCTGCGGTTCTCTGGCATCAACACCGGGCCAGGAAAGAAGAGGCGGATTCCATGAAATTGTTGAACAGGAGCCCGGAATCACAATTATCGGCGGTCTTGATGGCGACTGGAAACTGGATAAAGGGAAGGCCATTATTCAGGATGCGTTGCAGATTCACAAAGACATAGACATTATCTATGCCCATAATGATCCGATGGCCTATGGCGCTTTTCAGGCGGCGCGTGAAGCAGGCATGGAAAAGTCGATCAAGTTTCTTGGTATTGATGGTCTACCGAATGAAGGCTGCACCTGGGTGAAGAACGGAATCCTTACAGCGACTTTTCTATATCCAACTCCCGGTGAAGCAGGATTGAAAATTGCTCTTGAGATATTGCAAGGGAAACGGCAGGTCAGTCCTGGCGAGATAATTACACTGCCAACGGCTGCGGTGAACCAGAAAAATGTGGATCAATTTTTACGATAAACGATGTTTGATTATTTTCATATGTGGGATTGTATGTAATCTCTTTTGAAAAAATCAAAGTTCGATGCTCTTTCTGATAATTTGCAAAACTATTGTCATTCGTAGTGACAAAACCAAGTGGGTGTTATGAAATCAAAATTATGGCTCTTGTATGCATTGAGTACTACGGCTTTATGGGGCGTCTGGGGGGCTTTCATCGAGATACCGGAAAAAGCGGGTTTTCCGGCAACATTGGGCTATACCGCCTGGGCCTTGACCCTGATACCTGTTGCTCTGGTAGCATTAAAGATAATTGGTTGGAAGTTAGACAGTGATCGACGTTTTATATTACTTGGGTTAGCCTCAGGTCTTATGGGTTGTGGTGGACAGTTAATTCTATTTCAATGTTTACGAATCGGGCCTGCATATATTGTTTTCCCGATAATCTCACTTTATCCGGTTGTCACCATCATCTTGTCTGTGGTGATATTAAAAGAAAGGGCAAGTAAACGCTCATGGATCGGGATTATTCTGGCACTTTTCTCGATTGGAATGCTTTCTTATCAACAACCTGAAAATTCGGTCGCTAGAGGATATTTATGGCTTCTACTGGCTATGATTGTTTTTATAATGTGGGGTATACAAGCTTTTATCATGAAATTTGCCAGCGATAACAATCGAGAAGGCACGATGCAGGCTGAAAGTGTTACTTTTTACACGATGTTATCTGCCGTTTTGCTAATTCCTGTTGCTTTATTAATGACCGATTTTACATCAAATATTAATTGGGGATTCAGTGGAGTCTATTCTGCAGGTCTTATCCAATCACTAAATGCGATTGGATTCCTCTTCTTTGCCTATGCGATACGGTATGGAAAGGCTATTATCGTTGTACCGATGATGTCGCTAGCACCGGTGGTAACCGTTATTATATCGCTTGTTATATATGCTGTAATTCCGCATCCGATTATTATCATCGGAATGGTGCTAGCTTTTGTCGCTATTTATTTATTGGCAGAATAGTATAACAGGAACCATTAATTCTGTGCAATGGTACCCTGAAAGATTTAAATAGATTCTAAAAGAAAAAGGAGAAAAAAATGATTAAGACAAAAGTGGGATTCATTGTGTAC
>CAZAKB010000271.1:0-2745 GCA_964485475.1 uncultured bacterium | reverse complement strand
AGATGTTACTGTTGACCATAGGATTCCGGTAAGTATGGGTGGTGATAACTCGGATCAGAACCTTTGGCTACTCTGCATGCATTGCAATAGCGTAAAAAGTGATAATATCATCTTAGAGGCTTTAGACGGGATATTGGACTAAGCACCCGCCACGCCACTACGCTTCCCTCATACCTCACATGTCAAACGTCTCTGAAATAGCAAGCAAGCTATTTTGACCGGCCTATAAGAGCAGATTGAGTGTCTAACGTAGTTCATAGCGACCGGTTGTGTACGATGTAGCCGTCTTTGCCAGCGATCCCAGTTCGTGTACGATCACAGCGTCTACTTATCGGCACATGCTGATGCTGGCGATCACAGCGATCGGGACTATTCCAGCGTCACTGGCCGGTACGATCATAGCGACTGGTGTCAATTAATACCCTCGGTGCAACTACTACAGCGATCCACAGGTTGTGGAAACTACCACAGCGCCCTCTCAGATTTGAACGAGAGCCAGAAAGTCGCTATCTTCGACAAGGATCGTTAGTTTATCTACTGAAACGTAACACCCCCCCTGGCATACTTAAGATCCTCTCACGCTCTTTCTCTGCGCCAGACTATAGCGCCCCCCCCCGGCTCACCTCACCCCACTAACACTCTGGTTCCCATGGACTATTACCCGCGGCACCCTCTCCACCCCAAGCAGGCCAGGCGGATACAATGACATGAAGTCCCCTATAATACTCTCTGATTTTAGGTCAATTTTAAGAGTGGGCCAGAAACCTTATGCCTATACTTGCCACTCAAGTTTGACCGGCATAAGGACATCGGGTGCAACTTTATTAGCACAATTCAGCATCATATCTGTCGCTTCCTTTTCTGCCCGTTGGGTGTTTAATCTATCTTTCACATAATAGATAAAACCATCATGTACTGGCAAGAACAACCTACTGTATTTTAAGTGTTTAGATTCAGTCACTATTAGTCTTGTCAGGTATGCCCCAGCGCCTTGGATGAAATGACTTAGGGCTGTTTGTCTGAAAATGTTATGATTCCTTGTAGTTTTTACACTACCGTCAGGTTGAATCTTTTCCCGTATCATGTCATTCGGATCAAAGTATCGTGTGATACCACCGGGAGCGGTAATCATATTTGTATTCTTGTATTCGTCAGTTATTGACTTCTGATAAGATTTCACTTCAGGCAATAGGTGTTCGAGAGCCTTTATAAATCCAACTGCCTTTTTGAAGAAGTCACCTGTTAATTGCATATATTCATACCTTGGAGTCCACTCACTTAATTCTTTCAACTCTTTATTATAATCAGCAGTCATTTTCTCAAATATTGCTCTTCCTGTTGATCCATATATATAGGAATAGATAGCCAACTTCTCGTATGTTTTCAAATCAGTGTAATTAATCCTATTCAGGAGTTCGTCAAATACTGAATCTGGTTTCTTACACAGATTAAATAGTATTGAATCTTTACTGTGGTATCCAAGCAATCGCAGCTCTTGTTGTGAGAAATCAAGACTAATCATACTTCCTTTTTCAAGGTTTGGATCTTCAACAGGACGCAGATATTTAAGCAAATCCTTCCCGATATATAAATGCGGTTTACTCTGTAGTCTACCGGTTATAAGAGGATAATAGCGGGTGTCAAATCGGGACGCTGGAATCCAAAATGGATGGTGCTTTTCCCATTTATCCAAAGTTATTGCCTTTAACCGATTAAATATGTACCTATTCTTTTCAAGATGTTGAAGGGCATGAATGAATTCATTGGTTTCATTACCTTTAGGGAGTATTTTACGCCATTCAGTATGATAGTTCATATTCTCGAAATACTCGTCCTTTAATTTACATATTCTACTTAAATCATCTGGTGTCTGTATGACTTGTGTTCTTGAAATAAGGTGATCAATGACTTTAAAATCGAGGTAGAATGTGGTTTCATTTTCATAATACTGTTTACATGTCCTTGTTAAAACATGGTTGTTTCCATCATAGGTTTTATGTTGATACCATCTCGTTCGCTTAATTAGTTTGTTATCAATGAGAAACCTGAATGCTGCTTCAATATAGTGTTTAGTTGTTTTAATACTTTTAATTTCATTATGTTCGCTAAGAATATAACTAATAGCATGCCTCTGATTATTTCTTAACAAGCATATAATGGTAGCACATGTTGATAATAGTTTCTTGCGTTTCTCTGCGTATGTAAAATCATTAAAGTTACGTCGAGTTGGTAATCCACGAACTGACATTCTATGAACTTTATCTAAATAATCATTTAGTTGTTTTGGTAGCAGTAATTGGTCTTTTGAAACAGGCATATTTCTCTAGTTTATTATTATCAATTGTATCGCTGAAGGATAGTCAATACTGATAAAATAACCAATAAGATTATCATCCTGTTTAATCTTGTTACCCAAGTATCCCATTCTGGATGTCACATATGTGGACACTGGAACTCCACCTCCTCGGCAACTTGACAATTGGAGTTTGTATGTCCGACCGTTTTGCTGATTAATGGATTCTGTAGCGTCTTCTGTCCGTTGAGATAGTCTTTTTGGATACTGTATGTCCATTTCGTTAATGTAATTGGGAATCTTAAGGTATGCCGGACATAGAAAGTACTCCACACTAACGATATGGAGACCAATAGAATTCTGATAATAATCCGAAATAGGCTTATTTGATCTTCATTCATTTTCCATTGCTTATTATTCGCTCATTTGTTAAAATGTAATGACTACGGACG
>CAZAKB010000270.1:0-2750 GCA_964485475.1 uncultured bacterium | reverse complement strand
GCGATATACAATACGGTAGTTTCCCAATAGTAATTCCCGGATTGTATCTTCATTCAATTCTGGCATAATACGGCCACTTCGGGGGAATGATTTTAATTGTTCAACCGACCCAAATAGTGTTTCTACCCAATCATTTGCAGCTGTATGATTATCCATTGCACTATATTTAGCAATTTCTGTTACACGATCAATCGATAAAGGAGACCAGCTTATCTTCACTTATTGATGCTGTTTAGAATTAGACTTTTCGCTTTAGAATTAGATATTCCGTTACCATCTTCTATTTGAGTTTTGGCTAATTGAATATCTTGTAATAATTCAATTTTATCAATAATGGTTTCATATTCAACTACATCCATTAATACAGCACTACTTTTACCATTTTGAGTAATTAATAAAGGTCTTTTTGTATTGTGGACATGCTCAAGATATGAAGCAACTTTTGATCGAAATTCGCTGAGTGGTTTTACATCTTTATCAAGTTGTATTCTATGCATAGTAACCTCAAATAATATCTAAACAAATGTACGCTATATTGTACAACATATCAATCGATATTTTGTTTCTTTTACGTATCACTGTTAATTATTTTCTCAGTCAGCCCAGGTGTCTTGACAATTTCATACTTCATTTCCCACACTTTTTTCGTCAGATGACAGACAAGAAACCAGCTGCTTACTCACTATTTGAACTTGCTCAAATACTCATCAAAAACATAGATCCGATTACGCTTAGCACCGGATACTTCACGCAGTATCCCCAATCTTATGAAATCCTCAATCAGCTTATTCGCTGTCAATGCGGTTACGTTCAATCCACTAACAACATCAGCTCCGGCCAGGGATGGTTTTGTATACAGGAGATTCAACAAACGCCTGGCATTGGGAACCTTCCGATCCAATACCCGTATGGTTTCACTTTCCAGGCGCTCTTTCATCGACAGAATACTTTGTAGGGTTGATACACCTTTTTGGGTGGTTTCCGCCAATGCAAGCAGAAAGAACTTAATCCAGCGTACCATTTGATTCGATTCCGACACTGAACGCAGATTATCATAGTACAAACTTCGGTACTTCTCAAAGTAGTCCGACAGATAAATAACCGGCTTCGCCAGCAATCCTTTACTGACGAAATACAACGGTATCAGCAAGCGACCAATCCGACCATTACCATCCAGAAACGGGTGAATTGTTTCAAACTGATAATGAATGATGGCTATCCGGATCAGGTGTGGCACGGCAATCGTGCTATTATGGATAAAATGCTCCAAATCGCCGATCAACTCCGGGACTTCCGTATGAACCGGCGGTACATAGATAGCGTCCTTTGGAGTAGCGCCGCCAATCCAGTTTTGACGTTGCCGGAATTCACCGGGATTCTTGGTTTCGCCGCGAACTCCCGACATTAGAATCCCGTGGACTTCTCGGATTAGTCTGGATGACAATGGTAATTCCTGCAAGCGGCCAATCGCATAATTCAGGGCTTTTATGTAATTGTGAACTTCCCGCCAATCATGACGTCTTTCAATCCTGACATCAGTTTCTTTTAATACAGCTTCGCCAATCTCGGTTCGGGTCCCTTCGATCCGGCTGGAGCTGGTTGCTTCTTTGATCACATGCATCTGAATGAATAGATTAATATCGGGCACATGCCGTGAAAACGCATTCAGTTCGCCCAATTTCAAGGTGGCATCTTCAAGCATTGTATCGATGACGGGATCAGACCACGACCACTGGTGATTGATCTTTTCGGGGATAAAACACCGGTACCCGCTCTGCTCCTGGTACGTTCCGGCAATAACGTCGTTAATGTCCATAGTATCTCACCGTTTAATAAGTATCTATCAAGGCACAATATAAGGGTCCAATATGTAACAAGCAAGTCCTTATTATAGATTGCGGCCAATATCTATAATAAGACAGATCCTTATTATAGCCAGCACCATGTGTCAGCCAAGGACCCGTCATTAATCCGTGGGCATAAAGTGGCAAATAGTGGACATGTTCGTATTTAATCCCAATAAATTGAATCACGATTTTCCCGATTCGATGAAAGTAAAAGAGGATGAAGACGGTGAATAAAACCCACCCAAACCCATATCCGAAATAGACATTCTGGGGCTTGGGTATAGGTCTTTAATATATTTCTTTTCGATGGCCGATGCGGATAATTATAATAACTAAACGGTCATTTTCCTGGCTATATATAATACGATAATCACCAATACGCAGTCGATAATACTCCTCGTACTTACCGTTGAGTTTCTTGATATTATTGGCAAGATTTTTAGGATCGGCAGATAGTACTTTTATCTTATTTATAATTCGCTTTTGCCATATCGGATCTATATGGCTTAATTCCTCAACCGCTTCCTTAAGAAATTCAACAGAATACAATTTATTAACTGATTACCTTTTCCAAGTCAGAGAGAGTATAGGTTTTGGATTTACCTTCCTTATATTTCTTATAACGTTTATCCGCGATCAATGTATCTAATTCATCGAAGTATAAATTCAAGGCACGAGCAATAATATGGCTCTTTTTATCGTTCAATTCTTTAGATACAGAATTCAATTCCTCTTCCAGGGTTTTGGGTAACGTTATATTAATTCGTGCGTGTTTCTCAATCATTTTTAATCTCCAAATATCACATCATAATATACATTATTATACACACGATTGTCAACGACTAAGTTCTAGATATATTTTCGCTTATATCCTGTAATAATCTGATTAACTGCATCGAAAAG
>CAZAKB010000269.1:0-2763 GCA_964485475.1 uncultured bacterium | reverse complement strand
ACTTGCCTGCTTTTTCAATCCTTTCATGAGTTGCACTTACTACTTGAATTCAGGTCTGAAAGAAATCAAAAATGCCGATTATTCAAACCCATACAATTACCAAATGTTCGGCGGTGAGATAACAATACTAAATATTTTATCTCTCCAAAAAGGGAAACAAGTTATAAAAGGTTTACGTAACTATGATTATTCTATGTTTGGAATGTCCATTGGGCCTGAATGTCTCCAGTTTCATTATAGTATTTTTGATAGGCATTTTAAAGATACCATGAAAAACTTCGGTTTTACTGTTTTATTTTAGGCGAAAAATGTCAACCATAAAAACCATCCAATCCCGTATATCTCAACGAACATACAAGCCGGAATTATTTTCCAACGATCTTATAGAAAAAATTGAGCAAATCCTGAAAGATTGTCCGCCGGGACCGTTTAAGAGCGAATCTGCTTTCAAATTGATACACAAATCTGATGCAAATAATCAGAGGATCAAACTCGGCACCTATGGAATGATAAGCGGCGCTCAATACTTTATCGCCGGGAAGACAGTCCCGGAAACCGATGCCTTTGTGGATTTCGGGTATCGGATGGAGTGGATTATCCTTCAACTTACCGCACTGGGATTGGGCAGCTGCTGGCTGGGCGGAACACTGAAGCGCAACGAATTTGCGAAATTTCTCGATCTGGGTAAAAACGAAATCATCCCGGCAATCACACCGGTTGGTTATCCGGTTGATAAAATGCCACTCAAAGACCGGCTTGTCCGCTTTGGCGCCGGCTCGAAAAACCGCAAACCCTGGTCGGAAATTTTCTTCAATGAGCGTATCGATAATCCATTGACCGATGTGGATTCTGGCAAATATTCCCAGTTGCTGGAAATGGTCAGGTTGGCGCCTTCCGCCTCTAATAAACAACCCTGGCGGATCATCAAAGAAAATGATGTCTTTCACTTTTGCCTACAGCGCACGTCCGGCTATGGTCGTTTATTTCCTGAAATCGATCTCCAGAGAGTAGATATTGGAATTGCATTATGTCACTTCGATTTGACGGTAAAGAAGTTATCATTGCCCGGAAACTGGGTCAATTTACCGGATAAGTCTGCGGAATTCAATAAATTGGAATATGTTATCAGTTGGGAGATGACTGGTTGAATTGCAAAATACTGAAATACTTTTTATCGATAATACTACTGGTTTTCATTTTTAGTTGCGATAAAGACAATCCCACGGAGCCGAACGATAAAGACGATCCGGTTATGCCCGAGTATATGGTAACAACCGAAAATATTGTCATGTACGAAGTCAATATCAGGGCTTTCAGCAATAGCGGAACATTCCAGGGAGTCATTGACCGCCTGGATTCCATTAAAGCCCTTGGAATTAACACAATCTGGTTGATGCCGATTCATCCGATTGGCGTAACAAAAACCGTGAACTCACCCTATTGTGTAAAAAATTATACAGAAGTCAATCCGGAATTTGGCACTCGGGATGATTTTACAACTCTCGTTTCCGGTGCCCATGAAAACGGGATGTCTGTCATTATCGATTGGGTCGCGAATCATACCGCCTGGGACAATCCCTGGATCAGTAATAAAACCTGGTACACACAAGACAATAGCGGAAACATCATTCACCCCGCCGGGACCAACTGGCAGGACGTGGCCGATCTGAATTATTCCAATCAGGAGATGCGGAAAGAGATGATCCGATCCATGAAATACTGGATTGAAAATGCGAATGTCGATGGTTTTCGTTGTGATGCAGCGGATTATGTGCCCTTCGAATTCTGGAAACAGGCTATCGACAGTCTTGCAACACTCAACCGGCAACTGATCCTGTTGGCTGAAGGCGCCCGCAGCGACCACTTCAACGCCGGATTCCAGATGAACTACAGCTGGAATTTTTACAACAGTTTGAAAAATGTTTTTTGCGATGATTATTCAGCAGGTACGCTGTTCACTGCTCACAATTCCGAATATGCCAATATTCCAGAAGGCAAGCACAAACTACGCTTCACCACCAATCATGATGAATCGGCCTGGGACGAGACGCCCATGACATTGTTCAATGGTAAAAACGGCGCGTTGGCGGCATCGGTAATTACGATATATTTAGGCGGAGTGCCCTTAATTTACGGCAGCCAGGAAGTTGGTGTCACCGAAACGATATCCTTCTTTGGAAAAGATCCTATCAACTGGTCCCTGAATCCTGATATGTTTCAGCAATACCGGGAAATATTGTCACTTTATAATTCGTCAGAAGCGTTCCGATCCGGTGAATTGACGACCTACAGTGACGCTAATGTCATCATATTCAAGCGATCAGGCGAACAAGAAGAATTTTTGATTTTTGTGAATACCCGAAATCAAAATATATCGGTTAATATCCCTTCGGCCCTCGTAAATACATTCTGGCGAAATGCATTTAATGACTCGGACGTTCAACTTTCCCAAACGATAAGTCTGGGACCTTACGAATACATAGTTTTCACTATAAATATTTTGGTATCAGATTAAATTGCAGATCAACGTCGATTCGAATTTCTAATTTTTAATAAAATCCGCTTTTAAATCCACAATCGATTCACCATATTGATCTTTTAATATATGAATTTCTTTGATCAGGTAATCGATCCGGGTAGCGGATTCATTCATGAAAAATCGAAACAGTTCACGCTTTTCCGTAAGTTCCTCAGCAACCGGTATAAATAGTGCACAGCGATAGGCAATTGAGGCAATTTCCACCAGGTAATTGGCCACGTAAT
>CAZAKB010000268.1:0-2864 GCA_964485475.1 uncultured bacterium | reverse complement strand
ATCGCCAACCTGAATTTTCTGCAGGTGACGGTCGGATATCTGATAGGCAGAATTGTAGTCAGTTATTTGTTTCTGCCGGCTTATAAAAAAGGTGAACTCACAACAGCATATGCATTGCTGGAAAACAGATTCGGACAGACAACCCGCCGGTATGCATCAATTGTATTTCTCTTCACACGGGTTGCAGCTGACGGAGTACGACTGTTTGCAACGTCAATTCCATTGGCATTAATATTCAGATCATTTCCGTTCTTTGATGGATTTACAACCGTACAAATTTACGCCGTATCCATTGTAATTATCACAATCGTTACATTGATCTATACTTATACCGGCGGAGTTAAGGGAATAATCTGGGTTGATGTTCTGCAAACGGGAATTTATCTTGGCGGAGCGCTGATCGCGTTAATCATTCTATTTCATAAAGTACCAGGTGGACTGGCGGCAGTCAGTGAATTAAGCGGTGAAGTTAATAAATTTTCCTTAATTAATATTAAATTCAGCGGTTTTTTCTCAGAGCCTTATACACTGTTTGGCAGCCTGATTGGCGGTTGTTTATTATCGATGGCGTCCCACGGTACAGATCAGTTGATTGTTCAGAGGTTACTCACAACAAAGTCACTTAAAGACAGCCAGAAAGCACTGATTACCAGTGGCGTTGTGGTCATTATTCAATTTACACTGTTTTTATTCGTCGGCTTGCTGCTCTTCGCATTTTTCAAAGGAGTACCGATTGGCTCAGAATCTGCGCCGTTTACTAAAGCCGATGAAATTTTTCCTTTCTTCATCATTTATTACCTGCCGACGGGAGTCCGCGGATTGATAATTGCCGGGTTGTTTGCGGCAGCGATGTCCACATTAGCCGGGTCGATGAGTTCACTTTCATCATCGACAATGATGGATTTGTATCAACCAATTTTCGGCCGGAAGAATACCAGGGAAAAAGATCTTCATGTTTCCAGACTTTTAACGATATTCTGGGGAATTGTTTTAACAATCGTAGCATTCCTGTTTATCAGGGTTCTCAAGTCTGTTGTGGAGATTGCTCTTGGAATTTCATCAATTACCTATGGCGGTCTGCTTGGGACTTTTCTCCTGGGAGTACTTTTCAAGAAAACCAATCAAAAATCGGCATTGTGGGGATTCTCGGCGGGTATTCTCTGTATGGTTTTGCTGATAATAATACCGTTTTTATTCGGTATAAAACCGATTGTTCACTGGACCTGGTATGTATTGATAGGAGCCAGTACGACGATTATTGTCGGCAATATTGCAACATATGTTCAACACCGAAAATAGATTAGTTCTAATTCTTTTTTTGCCACTGTTCTTACTGGCTGAGAACGGCAGTTTCCAAAATACTAAAATTATAAATTATCAACCGAATTCAGATTCATCGAAGCTTCATCTGGGAATTGATCTGTTGACCCAAAATGATTTTAAACTGATCAAGAATAAAAAGATTACAGTGGTGTGTAATAACGGCAGCCTTGACCGGAATGGCATCCATATCCTTGATGTCATCGAAAATCGTGATGATTTCCAGCTTGTGTCAATTATCCAGGTATCTGAGAAAATATTCAATGCCGAATCTTCGGGGATGGTGTTTGTCCAAACTGATTCAGCGAATACATTAAAAAATATAACGATCACTCCCGCCAATCCGGTGATAAAACGAGCAGATTTAAATGGCGCCAATTTAATGCTTGTGGATCTACAGAATCTTGGGATTCGTTATGATATTAATTTTCAAGTGTTGATTTCCCTGCTAAAAATAAGTGCAGATTCAAGGATACCGCTGGTGTTGCTGGATCGGCCGGATCCGATTACCGCAACTATCATGGAGGGGCCACTGGCAGTTCCCGATGGACTTATTAGCGATACTGGAATCCCCTGGCGTTTTGGAATGACACTGGGTGAAATTGCAGTGCTAATGAACGAAGAGGGCTGGATCGAATCAAAAAAAGCCGCCCGGATTTATCTGGTTCCAATGATAAACTATCATCGATCGGATTGGTATGACCAGTTAGGGATAAGCTGGGGGATACCGCTGGATGATATTTATACGGTGGAAACGTTGTTAAAGTACTGCTCAACCTGTTTTTATAATTATACAAATGTAAGTAACGGGCCGGGCAGCCTTTTTCAATATGAGGTTGGTGGGGCACCCTGGATCAGTGGACCGGTATTGCTGAACACATTGAATGGTAGTTGTGAAACCTACGTTGACTTTAGTCTCGTTACATTTATTCCCGGCATTCACAGTACAGTACTTTCAGCGACAAATTATCTTGGCCAGGAATGCACCGGTATCCAGATAAGTATTTTAGACCGGGAAAATTATCGTTGTAGCACTGTTGGTACATATCTGCTAGGCATTATTGCCCAGATGTATTCGCGTCATTTTCGTTGGTGTAATTCTGAAGAAATTGATAAACTTTTTGGAGATGATTCCTATCGGGTGACGGTTGACACGGGTTTGAATATCCGTCAGCTATACCCGGTCTGGATTTCAGGATTGACCCAATTCCAGAAACTGCGCAATAAATATATGCTCTATGGAGATTGATAAAATTTATTTTGTTTTTCTAAAGTAATTTTACTTATATTCATCCCTATCGGTGTAAATAAGAGATGTAGATGTATTTTGATTTTGTACCGAAAAAGAGAGGGTAGAGTGGATCAGGCAAAAAGCCGATTACACCAAAGTTCAAAAAAAGTAACAAGAGGAGAAGAAACATGAGATCTTTTATGTTTGTGTCCTTGATGCTCGTATTAATGATGGGTATCGTAATGGCGGGTGGTATTGTCACAAATACTAACCAAAGTGCCGCGTATATGCGGACATTGAACCGGAATGCATC
>CAZAKB010000267.1:0-2872 GCA_964485475.1 uncultured bacterium | reverse complement strand
ACGCTGTTCTGATATCCTTATCCATTTCCCGATGCCGGAAGATATTTTCCAGCACAACGATGGAATTATCAATCAACATTCCCACAGCCAGCGCCAGTCCCGCCATTGAAATAATGTTTAATGTTAAACCCAACTGACTCATGACAAAAAATGTAATCAGGATCGAAACAGGAATTGAAATAGCGGCAATCAGGCTGCTGCGAAAATGCCGTAAAAAGAAAAGCAGAACTAAAAATGCCAGAAAAAACGCCTGAATGGCAGTATTAGATAAATTACTGACGGAATTTATAATAAAATCAGACTGGTTCCAGATGATATTAAATGATACTCCCTGCCCGATATCCTCTGCAATTTTGGGAAGTTCTTTCAATACTGCTGAAGCGGTCTGAACGGTATTTGCATCCGATTGTTTCTGTAAAAACATAAACAGTGCGGGAACACCATTATTGCGGACGATTTCCGTCTGCTCCTTATAGCCATCGATGACTTCAGCAACGTTTTTCAGATAAATCGGTGAACCTGCCTTTGAGCCGATGACGGTATTGCGTATCTGATCAACGGTTTCATATTCACCGTATGTCCTGACAGCATATTCGGTATATTCATCATCCACGAGACCACCGGGAATCTGCAGATTTTCCATACCAAGTGTCTGGATGATTGTACTTAAAGATACACCATGAGCAGCAACTTTCCGGGGATCAACGAGAACCCGGATCTGACGTTGTAAACCACCGGAAGTGCCTGCTGAAGCGACACCATCAATACGTTCTAATGCCGGTTCAACCCGGTCAGTCACTAGTTTCCGTAACTCGGCCATTCCGAGTTTATCGGAACTGACAGTAAAAAATATGATTGGCTGCATTGAAGGGTTAAAGGCAAATGTCATCGGATCGGAGGCTTCATTGGGAAGGTATCCTCTGACAAAATCGATCATTTTCCGGACATTAATCTCCGCCTGGTCCATATCCGTGCCCCAGTTAAATTCCAGCAGCAATGTCGATGAACCTGATTTTGACCAACTGGTAATTTTTTCCAGATTTTCAACACTGACGACGGTTTTTTCAAGCGGACGGGAGATAGAATTTTCGATATCTTCCGGACCAACACCGGGATAATCAGTCATTATTCCAATCATCGGGAAGGTTATGTCCGGATAAAGATCTAGCTTCAATTGGCTCAGCCCGAAGAAACCAAAACCAATTGCAATGATGTAAATCATTGCAAAGGTGACGCCTCGATTTATTGCAATTCTTGATATCTTCATGCTTAGTTCCCTTCCTCGACGATATTAACCAGTGTGGAATCCGAGATGTCAAACTGACCAATTGTCACGATTTTTTCACCCTGCATTAGCCCGGAAAGAACTTCGACATCGTTACTACTGACGAGTCCAGTCTGAATTTCACGCATCAGCGCTAAGGAATCCTTGACCACAAAAACAAATTTATCAATAATTATCCGATTGTTTCTGATTTCGCCACCCAGGTATTCCAGCGATGTTTTTTCAATTATTGCATGTTTTGGAATGACTACGACATTTTTATGCTGATCAACCACGATTTCGACCCGTGCAAAACCACCGGGTTTTAATCGCAGATCAGAGTTATCAATCACGATTTCACATTTGACTGTGCGAGTCATGGGATTAATCGTCGGATATTTCTTATCTACTTTTCCGATAAATACTTCGCCGGGATAGGTATCGACTTTAATATATGCTTTCTGTCCCTGTTGGATCTGGCTTATCTGGGCTTCAACAATATCGATCATAATTTTAATTTTATTCATCTGTACGACAGTAAAAACCGGGAATTGCGGAGAAGTTTGATCACCAATATTGAAATTACGGGCCGAAATAATACCGGTGATTGGCGCTTTGATGTAACTGTCATTCATCTGTTCTTTGGCAGATTTCATCCCTGCTTTTGCCTGGTTAACCATGGCTTCGGCGGCTTCTTTCTGTGTTTTAACTGCATCATACTGTGATTTACTGACGGCATTCTGCTCATATAATTTTTGGATGCGTTGCCACTCAGTTGTCACATTATCATATTGTGCCTGAGCAGATTTCAAACCGGCTTCCGTTTGAAGCACGCCCTGCTTGATTTTTAAATTTTCGACAACGGCCAAAACATCACCTGCATTTACCCAGTTATTCACATCAACTTTCAATTCCGTAATTCGGGTGGGAATCGTTGAATAAACGTGGACTTCTTTATAGGCTTCAAGGTTTCCAAGATAAGCGATTTTACTTTCAACACTTCCTTTTTCAACAGTAACAGTTCTTACCGGGAAAATTTCTTTTTCTTTGGTGCTTGTATCGTTTTTCTGTTTTCCACAATTATTAAAGATGAGTAGAACTCCCAGAAATGCAATAGTTATCAGATGTTGGTATTTTAATTTCATTTGATGCTCCTATGACTGGTTGATTGCTTTTTTCAAGTTGGCTAAGGCAACATTGTATTCATATAAAGATTGTTGGTAATTCATCTGTGCCTGCTGAACGGCCAGACCGGCATTCAGTACATCAAGTTGTGTACTGGAACCTTCGGAATAAAGTAAGCGGGCCAGTCGTCTTGCTTCCTTTGCCTGTTCAACAGTTTTCTGTTGGGTCTGGACTTTTTCAAGGGCCTCTTTCATCTTTAAATAAGCGCCTTTTACTTCCAGTGTGATTCCCTGTTTTAATTGTTCATATTGATGATCGCTTTCCTTAACAGCAATTTTTGCCTGCTGATATTTCGCGCTGTTCTTCAATCCGGCAAACAGCGGAATACTAATGCTTACAGAAGAATTCAATGCTTTAGAAAAATCATCCTTCGTGAAGTCAATAGCAGCACTTTGTCCCTGATATTGCAGGGTTGTTCCAAAC
>CAZAKB010000266.1:0-2887 GCA_964485475.1 uncultured bacterium | reverse complement strand
ACATTAGCAGTAAGATCGTACAGGCAATCCCAACAGATAATCCGAAGATATTAATTATTGAAAAAGTTTTATGTCGAATCAGATTTCGAATGGCGATTTTCAAATAATTCATTAACATTTTAAATTCCTTATACTATTCATACCTCAGACTCTTCACTGGATCTGCCAAGGCTGCCCGGATTGTCTGCCAACTGACCGTTATTATTGCGATGAACAAAGCGATAAAACCCGATAACAGGAATATCCATGCTGATAGTTGTGTCCGATAAGCGAAGTCCTGTAGCCATTTCTGCATGGCCAGTCCGGCCAAAGGCCAGGCGATGAGATTGGCAATAAGTACCCATTTGGCATATTCCTTTGTAAACAGAAATACATTTTGGGCGACCGTACTTCCCAGAACTTTTCGGATGCCGATCTCTTTAGTATGTTGCTCAATCGTATAGGATGCCAAGCCGAAGAGTCCCAGGCAGGCAATAAAAATAGCGATGATTGACAGGTAAGCAACCGTCTTTGATGTTCGTCTCTCAGCGGTGTAAACACGTTCCATTTGTTCATCCAGAAATTGATATTGGAAAGTTTCTCCGGGAAATATCTCATCGAACTGTTTTTCCAGGCTACTGATTGTTTCAGGAATATTAGTTGCTGAAATCCGGATAGACAGAGAATTTCCAATTCGTGGATTTATTCCAGGCCTGTGAATGTTATACAACACCAGCGGTTCGATTTTATATCGGAGTGAAGCAAAGTGAAAATCTTTTACCATGCCGATAATCGTCATAGTTCCACCGTATGTTTTTCCCACTGGATCAGTCCAGCCGAACCGTTTGGCAGCTGTTTCATTGATGATGCAATTATCAATTTCCGATTCAGTATCACTGTCAAAGAAATTTCGACCTGAAAGAATCTCAATGCCATAACTATCCAGGTATCGATGATCAATCCAATTAATATTAATATAAGTTTCATCACCATCAGCGGAGCCTTCCCAGCCGTGGACCACTGTAGCTGCGCCATTGAAAGTGGGAGTGAAGCGGGAGACGGTTGTATTCTGAATACCGGGGATATTCAGGATTTCTTTCTGATAAAGGTTGCATTTTTGGATCGTCTGAGGCTGAGCATCACGTATATTCATGATCAATGTATATTCGGTATTCAATCCCAGGTCCTGTGTTTTCATAAAATGCATCTGCCTGGCTATAGTGATTGTCACAAAAATCAGGAAAATAGATATTGCGAATTGAAATACGACCAGAGACTTGCGAACCAATACACTTCGTGAACCGGAATGAAAGCTGACTTTCAGTACTTTTACCGGTTGAAACGATGAGAGAAACAAGGCCGGGTAACTGCCGGAAAAAAAACCAACAATAAGCGTGATTATTAATGTTTTAAACAGGAGTGACCAGTTCTTGAAAATATCAATGGAAAGGTCGCGGCCAATAACAGTATTGAACGGTTTCAGAAGAAGTTCCGCCAGGACAAAGGCGAGAAGCATTGAGATCAGTGTAAAAACAATAGACTCACTTAAAAATTGCCTGATGAGTAGTGATTTATTGGCGCCGATAACTTTGCGGAGGCCGACTTCTTTGGCTCGCTGGGTCGAACGCGCGGTCGAGAGATTCATGAAATTGATGCAGGCGATCAACAATACGAAAAGTCCGACCACCAGCGACATATTAACCTGTTTTAAGTCGCCAACAGGACCGAATTCGCCGAGCACATTGGAATGAAAATGAATGTCGCTCAACGGTTTGAGATAAACGAGCGAGGGAATCGATTCGTCTACATGAATTTGAAACAGATTTTTTATTTTTGCATTTACTTGTTCAAGGTCGGCATTTCCATTCAATCGGACATAAGTATAGCAACTGCCCCGGTTCCAGGACTCGGTGTATCCAGCTCCGTAGAAATCATTCTGAGTATTAAAAGAAGTGAGAAACTGAAACTGGATGTGGGAATTCTCAGGGCAATCGGCGACGATACCTGTGATTTTATAATCGGCTTCATTATTCAACCGAATTGTTTTCCCTACCGGATTTTCATTTGGGAAAATTTGGTTAGCCAGTTCCTTTGTGAGAACAATAGAATAGGATTCAGAAAGGACGGTTTCAGGATTTCCCTGAATCAGATTAAAAGAAAAGACACTGAATATGGAATTTTCCGCCCAGAGTCCGCGAAGTTGAGGAAAGATATTGTTTTCATCGATAACCAAACTCTGTTGCCCTCCCATATTGATGAATCGTACGGCTTCCTCAATTTCCGGATAATCATTAACAAGTGGTTTGACCATGCCATTGAAAGTGATTCCGACCAAGCGTCCTTTTCCATCGAAATCCATCTCAACGCGATAAATATTTTTATAATTTTTATGAAATTTATCAAAACCGAATTCAAAACCAACATAAAGACTGATCAGGATAAAAAGACCCAGGCCGATGGCAAGTCCGACAATATTGATCAGTGAGATACCTTTATTCCGTTTGATATTTCGAAATGCAATTAAAAAATAATTTTTTAACATATTATTTCCTCTTATGCTGATACTAATTATTCATATCGTAAACTCTCAACCGGATTTGCTGTAGCTGCCCGAATCGCCTGCCAGCTAACGGTAATTAAAGCAATCGCTGCTGATAGAAGAAATACCGATGGACTGATCGAGATACGATACGCAAAATTATTCAGCCAGTTATCCATCAGGTGATAGGCGATCGGGCTGGCAATGATAATTGCCAGAGTGATCCAAATTATGAATTGACGGGTAATCAATACAGTAATCTGATTTGTCGTCGAACCCAACACTTTTCGAATACCTATTTCCACGCTTCGTTTTTCTGTGCTGAATGCGGCAATCCCCAGGGCCAATCCCAAAATATTGATAAACGAA
>CAZAKB010000265.1:0-2932 GCA_964485475.1 uncultured bacterium | reverse complement strand
ATAAATTATCAGCAATATTTGCTCCTTTAACAGAGCAGGATGTTGAAAATTCCAAAAAATTGAGTGATGAGCAATTAAGCAAAGTGCTTGGTAATTAACCGATCTTGCGGGTTTAGGGTCCCCTTTAGCGGGGGCATAGTGGAAAAAATACCAGGTTCTGGCATTTGCCTGTCTAAGGTTTTTTTGATTTCTGTGTGGAAAACGGTTTCTAAATTTATTTTTTGGTAAATTTTTCTGGTCTATATGAGCGATTTTTAAGGTCGGGGGGCAGGTACCCTAATAATTTGTCTTCGGCAGACCAAGATAATTGATGGAGTAGAGTGCATTAGCAAACTCATTGTACCTAATATTACCATACTCATCGTGCTCGGTAACTGGGGGACTTACACCTCCTGACTCATAAGAATCGGTTGTTCCCTCCCATATCTCTGTGAAGAAATTGCTATCATTGGAAGTATTTGTAGTCTTCACCTGTACTTGAGTAATCTCATTGTTTATATTATAAATAGTGCCATTTTGGGGTGTGCTTAAATGAGGATCCCATATAATCTCAAGAATAGGAATGCGTTCAGGTAAACCATCACTGACAAGTATTTTATAGTCAAACTCCACATTTGGCAGACTCGTAAGGTGGTCCATTGCTTCTTTAGTCCAGGCAAGGTATGTGCTATCTGGGTCTTTGTAGTCGCCGCTTGTGTTCCACCAGACAGTTACTGTGTCGTTAGGGAAACGCCTTGTGCCTAAAGAGTACTTATCTAGCCATCTAAATACATCATCAAGTTGTTTTGTGTCCATAATCTTGTAAACATCAACTGTGTCTCCATCTGCTAATTCATTGAAATCAACAACGCTAGAATTATCCTCTCTAGCTCTCTGTTCTAATATTTCACTTCCTTTTTTCAAAAATAAAAATTCTATTCCATACCATCCGTCTGCTGAGTTACTATTCATACCATTTACATCCATCAAAGAGCTTACTTGTGCAGTAATATAAGCATTATCTTCTACGCTTATCTCTTGAAATTCTTTTATTGGGTTTTTTCTTAATTCATCATCCAATGGTGTTAATTGCAATGTATTAACGCCTGTTTCTAACAAAGTGTCTGGGTATGCTGCTTTAAATCTGAATGTAACGTTTATTATTGGTTCTTCTCTTGGTTCAACAGTTAGCTTTGTGTATTCCTCTGCCGAAAAATGCCAGTCGTCTGAACCATAAACTTCTATACCATATCCTTGCTCTCCATTAACATGTTTTGCTATGCTTTCTAGAAATACTTGCCCGCTGAATTCTTGGTATTGTGCCATTATATCATCTGTGCTTCCGTTCATGTTTATTTTTATATCTTGGTAGTTTGGTGTGGTGAAGCTACCCATTCCTAAGTATATGTCAAAGTATCCATCTCTTCCAGTGTCAGGGTCGAAAACTGTGAAATTAGCTATTGCTATCGGCAGTCCTGTTGTGTCTTCTCCAACACTTTCCAATAATGTTTCAAGAACTAATCTTGGAGCGTCATTCACTGGCAGCACAGTCAGGTTAAAAGGCTTTAAATAGACCCGCTGGCTGTGGGCCTTATCTTTTACCCAGATGACGATGCTGTCAATGCTGCCGTTATAATCGGGACCCGGGATAATCCAGACATCATTTAATTTGGTGTTAAATGTAGCGTTTGTAAGAGTATCAATGCCATACTCAGTAATATCAGCAGGGTGACTATCGGTAACATACTGCAGCATATCCAGAATCAACGTATTATCTTCATTAATGGTCATATCCGGAATATCAGCAAATTGCCAAGGTAGTGTCCCCGGTGAACCGCCATCCAGGGCTTTGCAGGTCACCAGCATGGAATCCCTTAGTACAGGATCGGTGGCATCATGAATGTACAATGTCGTGGAGTAGATACCGGTAGTTCCGGATTGGAAATGTAGGATATGGGGATAATACTGAAAATAGAACTCCGCGGTGTCTTTCAGTGAAAAAACATTATCACCGTCATTGAAGACCATAGTGTTCAGATTCCAAGATAGATCTTGATCGGCATAGCAACTATCATAGGGAACGGTCTGCAGAATTGTTGGTCCCACATTGCCGATAATAATGCCCAGGCTGGTGTCCTGAGTTACGGTTGTTAATTGAATTACTTTGGTAGATGTGTTGGGCTTGATGAAATGGATCTCGTCAACGCTGTTGGCTTTTGCCAGACCTGATCGCTGTGCTGTGTGTTGTGGTTTATCAATTCTCAGGCGTGACCCGCTACCTCCATCCAGAAGTGTCAGGCGTTTTGACATGTGAAAGTCATTGGCTTCAACATATAAGATGTAGATACCGGCACTGACGGGTTTGGCATTCTGGTCCAGACCGCCCCAGACAATATCATGAAAACCAATGGGGATTTTGACTTTATCCACAAATTGACCGCGTATGTTGAATATTGTGAGAGTCGCCGGATATGGCGTAGAAACCGGAACATGTGTTTCGGGATTGAAGGGATTGGGGTAATTCTGACCCAGGTAGAATTGATCTGGCAGAGCCTTGGCATCAATACCGACGGTATTAATAGTGAGTGTGAAGTTACCGTAATCATCGGTGCTGGTACTGTCCAGTTGAGCAATATTGGCGAAATACTCAACGGATGCCCCGGCAATGGAATTGTTCTTCTTATCAATGTATTGACCAGTGATAGTAATCTGCCCGGCATGTAGTATAACAGACGCCAGGAGCAATAAAAGAGTACAGCGGACACATTTGACAATCATGATGTAATATTATAGGAATTCATGAAATGAGATGCAATGGTTTAAAATATTTAGTACTACCAAACTCTTGACATTTTCCCGGCAAATAATTACACTTAACTAAGACATGCTATTTCAATAAAATGCCATACCTGGCACGATGTATATTTGAAATAATAAGAAAGTAGGGAAACGA
>CAZAKB010000264.1:0-2955 GCA_964485475.1 uncultured bacterium | reverse complement strand
CTGGTCGGTCGGTAATATAGCAGGGATATTTTAAAAAGGCAAGGGAAAAGGAAACGGATATCTAAAAACTACGATGGAATAGAACGAGTTTGAATTCAATACCTGGTTTATTCGCTTTCGTAAATTTCCGGATATCAATTCCAAGAACATTACCCTAAGAAAAGCCCAGAATATTATCGAGGGCCTAAAGGCTATGATGGGGCGTATGTATCAACGACAGAATGAACTGATCTGGGAAGCCATTCATTCGATTCCCGGATATGCATAGAAGTAATGACGATGAAGCAGTAACGGCATTGCTGGCCAAAGTCTAACCTGGCAAACTCTATGAAATCAAAGAGGTGGCAGCAATTCTTCAGTTGAGCACCAAGGTAGTCTATAACATGGCTGTTGCCGGCGAAATCGATGCCTTCCGGATACATGGCCACTGGAAGATTCATTCTTTATCTCTGAAAAAAAATATCGAGAACGCTTGGTGTGCTGAGCCCCAGGACAGGAGAAATCCATGAGAATAAGATTTCTATTATCGTTTTTTCTTTTTATTCTAGCGATTGTGATGCTGTTTGTGGCAATTCGATATTACTTTGAAGTGTTTTTAATAACTGGAAATTGCTTTGGGAGTGTAATGTTTTTTCTTGGGCTGGACTTGGATTATTTGATTGGACGTTGAAGACAAAATGAAATATTCATATAAATATATGAAATGTTGGATTATTGGTATTTTTCTTTTGCTAAAGTATTTGTTTAGAATACTGTTTGTGATTTTATCGATGTTTGGGTCGGACAAATATTTAAAACCACATATCTGTTGGTATTGTAATATCTATACCAAAATATAAGGAAATGGATGATGACCTTTTAAGTATTTTTATCTACTGACAAAGATTTAATTCTTCGAAAATCTGTTCTTTAACAATGCGACAATAGATTTCTTTGTCTGTTAGACCAAAATACTTGCTTAGGATCATTGACATATATTCCTTCAGAAGATCACAACTTATGCCTGGATGGTCAGCTTTGATTTTATTAATTAGTTTTTTGTTTGTGTGTATTTTACCTGCCAACGTATTACGTTCAACCAATAATTGTCCAGCAAATTCATCTGCCCGATCTTCCAACAGTTGGATTTCGGTACCATATTGCTTTATGAATTTTACCCAATCATCAAAAGATCGAAACTTTAATTGCTTCAGTAATGAATTATGCAGTACATAATGTCCAACTTCATGAGCTAGTATAAATCTTGTTGTCGGCTCCCAACTTAAAGCCCAATATCTTTCTTTATCGACCCAGATACCTAAATTGTTATAAGTTATAAATGCAACCACTCCGGTTTTTGATAACATATCTAGGATGGGTAATACATCGATTTTCATATCTAATTCGATTACTCGATTAATTGGCACAGGAAATTCATTTGAACAATACTGAGCCCTAAAATCTTCTACGAGCTTGCGAATCTCATCATCAGTGTGTAGATAAAACCCAGGTAATTTTGTTACCATCATCCAACCTCCTTTCTATAATTAGAATAGTTAAACAGCCTTTTTATAGAGTATGTCAAAGAATTTTTTTATTAGCCGTTATATTACTCCTTTCCGTCAGATTCACTTTTTATCAACTCAAATAGTTTTCTTAATTCATCTTCTGAAGGTGCTTGTCCTCGAGCAGTTTTAAAAAATGCAGGTAAATTATCGTACACACTCCTTTCTGGAGCTAATTCAGTTGGAGAATTTTCTAGAAAAGCGATGTCTTTTAATGATAAATATTCTTCTGATACTGACTCAAGACCTAATGCATCGGCAATTTGTAACATGGCGACTTTTGTCTTTGGCGGCTGAGCTAGTCCTCTTTCAATACGACTCCAATAACTTGGATCAAAACTTGCCTTTCGGCAAAATTCACGAAGCGTCAATCTTTTTTTTAACCTTTCTTCGCGAACCATCTGACCAAAATTTTTCATAAAACATTCCTCCTTTTATTATATATCTCTAAGTGTAGATAATTGCGTGTGGCTAATTTAGTCCACACAATGTGGTAAGTCAAGGGTAATCTTGTCAATAATTCCCAATTTATCCCAAACGGAATGTTTGACGTCATGGGATTTCTGTGACTCTTATTTTCTGGCTCGATTGTAAATATTTTGTATTATTGGTACGAATTTTGACGTAGTAAACTCGTTAAATCAATTTGAGGGGAGAGATTTGAATCGGGGAAATGAATTCGATTATTCAGACCTGGCATTAAGTGAAGTTCCGGAAACTGAAGAGATTAATCCTGAAGTCGCGGGTATCGAACCACTTCAGGAAGATCTGGTTTCTCGTTATAATCCATTCACAAAAGAAGTTGAAGAAGTGCCTGCAAATTGGAAATTGAAACTCAATCAAAAAACCGGTGAATGGCATTATCGGCCAGGTGTGTAAAACACGACTAATCTGTAAATATTATTCAATCAAATTTGAATGTGTATGGGGGATTTGAACCAGATTCGTTCATACGATGTATCAAATACACCGGCAGAAAACCGGAGTTATGGAGTATTGATTTTTAAGATATTTTTTTAAAATGATAAAATATTGATATCTGCTTATCTGATTAAAGGGGCAAATTTCTTATCCTGTTGCAGAATGTGGTTTACCAGCCATTCTTTTAAGAAGCTGGATAAGTCATGGGCCGGATACGAACTGCGGTCATTCAGATACTTTTTGTGTTCGTTCATCAGGCGTTTATTAAAATCACAATGGGCCTGCTGATGGGCTTCCAGTTCAGAGAAGTGGATAGACTTCATCAATTCTTCTTCGTAGGGATGTTGCGTACTGGCGTAATCCTCGAGTCGATTCAGTATCGATTCAGTCGCCGAAACCGATAAACCTTTTTGGATACTCTCGTAAAAATCGTTTATAATGGCGATCATTTTCTGGTTTTGCCCGTCGATGAACTCATCATTGACGCTGA
>CAZAKB010000263.1:0-2958 GCA_964485475.1 uncultured bacterium | reverse complement strand
TTCTGGAACGTTCAGGCGGAAGACGCCGGTGGTCTCAGCAGTTCGGATACTGCGGTGTTTATCACCAATAGCCGGAACTCAAAACCGGGAAGCCCAGGCTTAATGACTCCGGATGAAGGTATCCTGACAGAACTACGGCCGGTTTTCAGCTGGGCAACAGTGGAAGATGCCGATTGGCTTGACCAGGTCAGTTACGCACTGTATTATGGCAGTGATCCGGCGAATTTTACGATTGTTGACCCTTGTGATTCGCTTTACTACAAACCTTCGGAAGATCTACTCGATAACATGACCTATTACTGGCAGGTGACGGCCATCGATCGCAGCGGCGCCGTAAACAGCAGCGGACTCAGTTCATTTATCATCAATCTTGGAAATGACAATCCCCAGGTTCCGACGTTGATATCGCCGGATTCTGTGATAGTGCTGACAGAAACGGTTACGCTCTCCTGGACCCATGCCATTGATCCCGATCCAATGGATACTGTCCATTACGAAGTGCACTGGTACCAGGATGTCGCTGCCATGGATTCGCTGATTACGGATACAAATTCCTGTACCATAAGTAATCTTGCGGACAATCAAAAGTACAGTTGGTACGTTATCAGCATGGATCAGCATGATGGAATATCCACGACACAACCGGTTCCCTTCTGGATGGATTTTATTCCGGAAGCGCCAGGGAATTTTACCACGATCAGTCCGGCCAACGAATCCGCCGGAATGGGCGCCGAGGTTGAATTTATATGGCACAAGTCCATCGATCCTGATCCCTTTGATAATGTTCAATATGAAGTCATCTATACGATGGATACCGGAGACAGTATGCAGTACCAGTCCATTTCCGATTTATCAGATACAACGGTTTCAGTAAACATGACCGAAAACGGTATCTATTACTGGAAGGTGAATGCTGTTGACAAAGACCAGTTAGTAACACCTTGTAACAGTAATGACTGGTCTCTGTTTACGGTTGGGAACGTCGCTATTGATGGCGGATTGATAATTCCTGAAACATTTGCGCTGCATTCTAATTTCCCAAATCCGTTCAATCCGACAACAACGATTAGCTATGATATTCCAAAATCGGCACATGTTGCCATTACAATCTATAACATGAATGGTCAAGTCGTTGACAAACTTGTTAATCAGCAAAAGGAACCCGGATTTTACTCGGTGAGCTGGGATGCCCGGAACGTCAGTACCGGCGTCTATTTTTACCAGATTCAGGCTGGCGAATTCAGCCAGGTCAAGAAGTGCCTGTTAATCAAGTAGCCTGAATATAACATAATACTAAAAAGCCCGGCTAAAAAGTCGGGCTTTTTATTTGCCCAGCCAATTCTGCTTTATGGTCGTGTCCAAAGCGGCGTGTTTTTGTCCATTGATACAGACCGCCTATTGATTTTGTTTCATTTTCTGTTTATAACGACGATTTCAAAAATCACTATTGCGAATAAGGCGCCGATGCCGCTGGCGATTATATCAAAGATATCGCAGGTGGTACTGGCGCCCCACATGGGTTTTAATTCTTCCACAGTTAAAATGATGAATACCAGGATCGAACCGATATATACAATTTGCCGGCCGAAATTGGGTTTTCCCATCAGCGCGCCGTTCACACATGCCAGGCTGATAAGTAACGCGGCAATGAAATTCGGAAAACTTCCGGTCAGAAATTGTGCAATTGGAATATAATTAAAATTGGGTCTTAAAAATTCTTTATTAAAGGACACTAGTCCAAATAAAAGACCAAATAAAACCAAATTAATCGCGATAATTCTAATCCTGCTTTTTTGTTTCACGTTTACCATCCAATTTGTGCTTTTTGATTTTTTTGATCTGAAACAGATCAGCCGACAGTTTGTCTTCAGTTTAAATTATTTGTTTTTATTTTTTTGCTGAATTCTATTAGTTCAATTGGCGCACCGTTGTGCTCAATCATGGCAACTCTGATTCCATCAGCAGGTTCTGTCGATTTGGTGAGAATTTTAAAAGGATGCTTGTCAAGTTCAATATCCACATTATCGACTTCAAACGCGATGTGAGGGGTTGTTTGTATTAATTTGTCCACTGGGCAATCCGCATCAAAGCGCATCCATTCTATCCCAAACGGGCTGCTGTCGAACCCACTGACATAAAATTTCAAATTCGGTAAATATCTTTCACCGTTTATCGGTTCGGTCGTTGGAATACCGATATGATGGTATCGCCAACCCCATTTTTCCGTTGCCAATGGTGGTTCGTGGTCATGTCTTTTAATCATCAACTATTTTCACTTTATTCTAAAAACTTATAGTATGAAGCCTTAATCCGGAAGGTGTTTGCAGAGTTGGTCCTAATACACTTCCAGTTTTTCCAAATTCTCAATCGCTTCACTAAAACCATGTCTTTTAAACACACTTATCCAGACATCGGTTGGAGTACAACTCATGGTGACTGTAGTACTTTTCACCGCTACGAGTTTATCGCCGATTTTCAGGTAAAATGCCTTCAGAATCTCATCGTTCAACCGAATGACGCCGTCGGTAATGTCAAGCAGGACATACGCCCGTTTCCCGAACCAGCGAAGGTCGCCAATGTCAACGAGTTGATCAGCAGATTTTTTAAAGACTGATCTCTCGACTGTGTCTTTTTTGATCAGACCAAACCCGCTGCCGCCTGTGTGTCCCGTAGTGAGCAGGACCCGGTCATGGTCGCTGATGTTATAATGGGCTAATGCATTGGGTGGTACTTTGAGCGTAAAGTTTCCCCTGATGATTGAAATTCCAAAGGCCTCTTTTGCGCCGGCGGTCCCCGGTGACAAACTTGGCATAGCTGCTCCTTTTTTTATTTCAAGTCTGGTTTCCCGGATTTTGAGATATTGTTTTTCTATCTCTTACGTTTTGGGAGGACTTTCCGGTTTATCGACGGGTTTTGAGATTTTATTGATCATCCCATACATAATAACTGCGCTGGTGA
>CAZAKB010000262.1:0-2986 GCA_964485475.1 uncultured bacterium | reverse complement strand
CCGGACGATGTTTCCAGAACTTTTTTTACCTTTGACTGTAATCCTGGCGGGTCCGATCAGAAATATGCCGCCAATCAGCATTTCTGTCGCCAATATGCCCGGGAAAAGGGTATTCAGGTGTATGATGTTGATTCCGGGATTGGTACCCATCTGGCAATTGACCGGGGTCTGATTCAGCCTGGGGGAACCTTTGTATCTACCGATTCCCACGCCAACATTATGGGCGCTATCGGGGCTTTTGGACAAGGGATGGGTGATCAGGATATCGCAGCCGTCTGGGCCAGCGGACAATCTTGGTTCAAGGTGCCAGAATCCGTGAAACTAACATTGACCGGGCAACGCCCGAAAAATGTCAGTGCCAAGGATATTGTGCTGAACCTGCTGGAACGGTTTGGCGCCAACAGCCTGTTGGGTTATGCCGTGGAAATGCATGGCCCGGTCGTGGATGATTTAACCCTGGACGAACGGATTACGATCGCCTCCATGGGGACGGAAATGGGGACGATTATTATTCTCTTTACACCAACACCGCTGGTTATTGATGAATTGGAAAAACGCAGTGGGAAACGGATAGCGAAAATCCATGTTGATAAAGATGCGACGTATCATCGGGTAATCGAGGTTGACGTTTCAACGTTTGTACCGATGGTTGCACAACCCGGTCACCCTCACGACGACATCGATATCCAGACAGTCAAAAAGACCAAGATCGATTCCGCTTTTATCGGCAGTTGCACTAACGGGCGGATGGAAGACCTGCGGATTGCAGCGGAGATTCTTAAAGGGAAAACAGTCGCTCCGGGCGTGGTATTGAAAATTGTGCCGGCCACCGATGAAATCTGGAAAGCGGCGCTGAATGAAGGATTGATGAAGATATTTAAAGACGCCGGTGCTTTGATTTCCAATGCCGGTTGTGCTGGCTGTGCTGCCGGCCAGGTAGGCCAGAATGGTCCCAACGAAATTACGCTCAGCACCGGTAATCGTAACTTTGCCGGCAAGCAGGGCAAAGGCAGTGTCTACCTGGCGTCGCCGGCAATCGTGGCGGCATCGGCGGTGGCGGGTTATATCACCACTCCGGACGATCTGCCAGCGGAACCTGCGACATTTTCGGCCCAGGGTATCAAATTGGGTGAAGCCCGAACAGCAAGCCGTCCCGAATCCTGTCTCGTGGAATTTACAGGTAAAATCTGGCTGATATCGATTGACGATATCGATACGGATATGATTTTTCACAACCGCTATCTGACGATTACCAATGTTGCTGAAATGGGTCAGTATACTTTTGATAATCTGGCAGGTTATGAGAATTTTGCCAGAGCGGTTCAGCCGGGTGATATCGTGATGACCGGTAAAAATTTCGGGGCCGGCAGTTCCCGCCAGCAGGCGGTTGATTGTTTTAAATCTCTGGGCGTACCGTTGATCATGGCGGAATCCTACGGAGCCATCTATGAACGCAACGCCATTAACGCCGCCCTGCCGATTCTGACATACGAAAAAACATTGCTTACAGAACTGGATATGCAAAACGGCGATACCATTACTGTTAATCTGGAAAGCGGTGCGATTCGGAATCAGCGGCCTGGGAAAACCGGGAGCGTTCAGCCCTTCTCGATGGTCCAGATGGATATCTACAAACGGGGCGGTCTGCTAAACAAATAGAGTGACTATGCATCTCTCAAATACGATTTTAGAGGGATACCGGGAACTCTTCCCGATAACTAAAAGATTTATTTATCTCAATCATGCTGCAACATCGCCGCTGTCCACCCGGGCTTTGGCTGCGTTTCAACAATACCTGAGGGAGCGCAGTGAAATAATGGGCGACAACTGGGAAATTGTTGCCGCGAAATCCCAAACATTGCGGGAAATGATTGGACAATTGATTAACAGTACTGCCGGACGCATTGCTTTTGTGCCAAACACCAATACAGGCCTGAATATCGTGGCATCGGGATTGTCTTGGCAGGCCGGCGATGAGATTCTGATTCCCGAAATGGAATTCCCATCCAATGTCTACCCCTTTCTGAATCTGGAACGGAAGGGCGTTAAAGTCCGTTTTTTATCAATTCCCAATGGCGGTCTGGAACCGGAACGACTGCGGGAAGCCATTACACCCAAAACAAAAATGCTGGCCATCAGTTCGGTGGAATTTCTAAGCGGTTATGCTCATGACCTAAAAACCATTGGCCAGATTTGTAAAGAGCATGGTATCTGGTTTGTCGTCGATGGTATTCAGGGTACTGGTGTGGTGCCCATGGACGTTGAGGCTTTTCAGATTGATGCACTGGCCAACGGCGGACATAAATGGCTGATGTGGCCCCAGGGTTTTGGGTTTCTGTATGTATCCGAGAGATTGCAGGAACAGGTTCAACCGGCCTATGGTGGCTGGGTTGGCGTGGAACATCCCGAGGAGTTTTTACATTATCCTCAGGAACTTTCCACGGATGCCCGGCGTTTTGAAACCGGTGGTTACAACTGTGCGGCTGTACCCGCAGCGATTGAGGCCCTGAAACTGTTTTTTGAGATTGGAATTCCCAATATTTACAAGCATTTAACAGGATTAACGAGTATATTAATCCGGGATCTCAACGATCTGGGATTTCAGTTGTTTACAAATGAAAAATTGAAAGTCCGCTCCGGAATTGTTACCTTCTATCCAGAAGACCAGAGCCGTGTGCAGATATTGCAGGATTATTTGACAGAAAACCGGGTGAGACTGTCTCTGCGGGAAAATATGTTGCGGATTTCCCCCCATTTTTATAACACTGAAGATGAAATTTATCAGACACTTGATCTTATGAAAAAATTTATAAATAAAGTGAGGTAATCATGAAAAAAGGCTGGATTGTATTGATTGTTGTTTTAGTGATTTTATTGATGATCTACAGTTTTTTCAAGAATAGTTACAATGCCCTGGTAACTCTGGAAGAGAACGTTAATCAGTCCTGGGCACAGGTCGGTAATCAATATCAGCGGCGGGCGGATT
>CAZAKB010000261.1:0-3018 GCA_964485475.1 uncultured bacterium | reverse complement strand
TCAAACAGATCGAGGAAATTGTCTTTGAAGAAATTCCCGAAGCAACCAATGTCCAGATCAGTTTCGGGATTGGTGAAGGCTGGGCAGCCATGTTTGGGACCGGATCAAACCGGGGTGAAATTAATATCAGTATTCCCGATGTGAAAGATCGTGATCGCAGCAGTGATGAAATTGAAGCATCATTGCGAAAAAGATTCAAGAATATACCTGGTACAAAAGTGACGATGCAATCAGGCTCACCCTTTGGCAGTGGTGGTGATGTTACCATAAAAATTTTCGGTTTTGATGGAAAAATCGCTACAACATTGGGAGATGAACTGGAAGCCCGCATGGAAAATATTGACGGGGTTGTTGACGTAACTAAAAGTTATAACCAGCCCAAACCGGAATACCAGATTCGGATTGACAGGGACCGTGTTTCTGCACTGGGATTATCGGTTTACCAGGTAGCCACGACGATTGAGACTGCCGTAAAAGGTAAACTGGCAACGAAATTCAGAGAAGGTGGGGAAGAGTATGATGTCATCATTCAGTTGGATGAAAAATACAGGCAGTCAAGTACAGACCTGGAGAACATCTATATTACTTCTGTGACCGGCATTCAGGTTCCTCTTAAGAATGTTGCCGCGATTGTTCCGGGTGAAGCGGCTGCTCAGATTGACCGGGAAGATCAGGAACGGATGGTCAGCGTTTCTTGTACCGTCTCCGGCCGGGATTTACAATCCGTTGTCGCAGATATTCAGGCTGATCTGAAAAAAATGAATTTCCCGCCAAGTTTCCGCTGGGAAATCGGCGGAGCCGCAGAAGATATGCAGGAATCGTTCATGTATCTGGGAATTGCAATCATTATTGCTATTTTTTTGGTCTATATGGTTATGGCATCGCAATTCGAATCGCTGCTGGATCCCTTTATCATTATTTTTACGGTACCTCTTGCAATTGTCGGTGCAATCTGGGGACTGTTCCTGACAGGGACAACCTTGAGTGTCACGTCGCTGATCGGAATGGTGCTCTTGGTTGGAATTGTGGTAAATAATGGAATTGTGCTCGTCGATTATATCAATCAGCTTCGCGAGAAACACGGACACGATCTCTGGGTAGCGATTCTGATTGGCGGCAAGCGGCGGATGCGTCCGATTCTTATGACGGCATTGACAACTATTCTGGCAATGGTTCCCATTGCTTTGGAATTAGGTTCCGGCGCAGAACTCTGGGTTGGGATGGCAAGAGCGGTTATTGGTGGATTAACTGCTGCAACGGTTCTGACACTGATTCTGATCCCAATCATTTACCTGTTTTTTGAACAGATATCCCTGAAACGGGCAATGAAGAAACATAAAATCGAGATGAAACCTATCGGAATACCCGAGGATTTTGACATTTCAACAATCGAATAGTAGTAATTAAAAAATAGAAGAGCCTCTTGAGTTTAGATCTCGGGAGGCTTTTTTTATTCGGTAATTTTTTTCAATTCGCCTTTGACAAATGTCATCATAACATTAAAATCGTTATCGAATACAACTACATCCGCATCTTTACCCGGAATAAGCGAACCGGTTACACTTTGACGGTTAATAACATTGGCTGGGTTGATACTAGCCATGCGAATAGCATCATGTAGTGGAATACCCATTTCATATAAGTTTTGAACACCTTTAATCATTGTTAGCGCTGAACCTGCAATGGTCCCATCGGATTTTCGTTTAAACAAACCGTTATCAAGTAAAACCTCTTCATTGTTGGCGATTAAAGTTCCACTTTTCAAACCTGTCGGTTTTAATGCATCCGTTACTAAAACAACTTTATGAACTGGTTTGACACGCAATAAAAGTTCTATAATTGCCTTATGAACATGAAAACCATCTGCGATTACTTCACAAGATACATTTGCATGGATCATAATGGCACCAACAACACCCGGATCCCGATGGTGTAATCGACGCATGGCATTGAAAAAATGCGTCGAATGTAAAATCCCAGCCTGGAATCCTTCAAGCATGTTTTCATAGGTTGCATTGGAATGTCCTGCCGATACAACAATACCGCTTTTCCCAGCCAGAATCGCTAATTCGTGCATATTTTTCAGTTCTGGCGCAACCGTCATTATTGAAATATGTCCTTCAGCAGCATCCAGGTATTTTTTCATTAAATTAATGTCCACGTTCTTCATGTATTTCCCGGTCAGGACACCGGATTTTTCCGGTGAGACGAAGGGACCTTCAAGGTGCATACCGTAAATCTTAGCACCGGGTTCTTTGCCAATTGCAGCGACAACAGCTTTAATCGATTTAAGAAAATTATCGTCGGGTTGGGGATAGAGCGTCGGACAAAATCCTGTCACACCGTAGTCAAGTAGGGCTTTTGACATTTCCAAAATAGAATCTGGATTTCCGTCAGCCGTATCAAATCCGTTCACTCCATGAATATGAGTATCAATGAAACCGGCTGAAATATTTGCTCCATTCAAATAAAATAGCTGAGCATCACGGGGAATCTGACGTTTTTTAAATCTCTCATTTGAGATGACATCTTCGATTTTACCATCCTGAATGAGTACCGTGCTTTTCGGCAGTACAGTGATGCCTGTGTACACCGTTGCATTATGTAGACAAATCATGCTCATGATAAACCCTCATTTTTCATGCCATAATTTGACAAATATTAAAACCAATAAAAAGTAATAAAACAATCCAATATCGTCTACAAATTGCTACTATTTCTATCCAATATCCTTTATATTGTTGGGAATAATAATGAGGTTATTATGAGAAATGTATTAATTATCTGTATGATCATCATCGTATTGGTGCCGGTTCTAGTGAATGCCCATTGCGAAATACCCTGTGGTATATATGGTGATGAAATGCGCTTTGACATGATCAATGAACATATTGCTACCATTGAAAAATCCATGACCATGATTAGCAAATTATCAGCAGAAAAAGAAATTGACTATAACCAATTAATTCGTTGGGTAGACAATAAAGAAACCCACGCTGACCACATTCAGGAAATCGT
>CAZAKB010000260.1:0-3020 GCA_964485475.1 uncultured bacterium | reverse complement strand
CTTTTATAATTTCGCTGAAATCCGGGCTTCTTGAACCCTGGATTGATGACAACGTTTCGTTGTATCAATCCTTATTTGTTAGAAAATTATTTTATGAGTAAGCATTTCTTCGAACTGCAAAACCTATCTGCTTCAATACGATAGAAATATATGCCAGAACTATATTCCGAACCGTCCCAGTGTACTGTGTATTTACCTGCTCCTTTATTTTCATTTACTAATATTTTTAACAGTTTACCAGTAACGTCATAAATGCCAATGTTCACAAAAGATTCCTTAGGGATTTGATATGAAATATAGGTAACAGGATTGAAGGGATTCGGATAAGCGGATTCAAGAGCAAATATATTAGGCAAAACCAATCCTATAGAAGATTTAACGGCTATCTCTTGAACACCATGATATTTCATTATTCCATTATAATTCACGTCTGCCAGCCGATATTGATAAGTTTTTCCCGGAATGACTGAATTATCATGATAATGATATTCTGTCCTGTTCGATTGATTACCCTGCCCCTTTAAAACTTTATTGTCAAGGTAAGTATCTATTTCAGTCCAGCCTTCATAATTCGACGTTTCTTCAGTATTTTTTATTTTCCTTTCAATAATAAATCCCAAGTTATTAATCTCGCTTTCCGTAACCCAGTTGATTAAAATATAATTCTTCTCTTGGCTAATTGAAAAATCTGAAAGAAAAACAGGTAAAGATCCATCTGTAGCACCTAATGTTTTTAAGCATATATCCCAGAGATAACTTGTTCCATTGCCAATCGGTGTCCAACTTGAACCCGATGAACTAATCCAACATTTACCGGTTTCGATTATAGGATCAGCGTAGCCCGCGTAATATTTTTCGATAGGTAAAGGATAGGTAGTTCCCGGTGTATCGTATTTTATTTTTACATAAATGTCATTATCCGATGATACAGATACAGAATTCAGTAAATCAAATGTGTAATATCCGGTGTAATCACAGCTCTGTTCCAGAATCGAACCGAGCAAACCTGACAGTACACCACTATCAAAATTATCATAAACATCTATCGTTATCTTTGAACTTGGTGATAAAGCATAGGTGCCGATTTTCATTAACTCATAATTCTGAGATGGATTGATTTTTACGAGCCCATAACATACTGTATTTCCATACCCTGAAGCGGAAATTTGCCCCAGTTTGTCATAATATTGAAATACTTCATCACCATCCAGATATAACTTTTCCGGCCAGTAGCAAACTGTTGAATTGACTTTTGTATCATTATAGGAAATATAAAAATACCCGTTTTCTCCAAAATCCGTACCCCAGCTATTCCGAATAATCCAGGCACCAGTGCCTCCGGCAGTAACTATATCGTTATCCCAGCCTACCAACAAAACGGCATGATTAGTACTTGCATCATCACTATAGTAATATGTATAGTTTCCACTATTGTAAGCCACATCTGCCCAGCACATATTTGTAGATAAAGCTCCATAATCATATATAAACTGCTTTATGATATTGGCATCATTCGGAAGAAATTTAGCTTGAGATATATATCCTTGTTTTGTTAATCCTACATGGTAAGATCCGTCATCTCCCGAAGTAGCTTCATACGGATCATCACTTTCTGAAATAGGACCGTCGTACCTGGAAAAGTAGGCAGTGGACATTTCTGCATTTCCACCATCGCAAGCGCCTAATACAAATCCGTGCCCATAAATTAAATTGTTTTCTGATAAATCATAGCTACCAAATCCAAGTATTTTCCATCGTGATTCTACAGATCCCATAGTTGCAAAAGCCCAGCAGGAACCACATGATCCTTGGTTTTTTACAGTAGTGAGATAACCTTCATCACTTAAATCATATTTAGATGGTAACTCTCCGGCTGATTCAACTGGTACTGATATTTTAGTAATCAGTTCAGAGGGTGGCGGAATATATCCTAAAGGATAACCATCCTCACTAAAACATAAAATTTCTTTTTCGTCAAGCTTAGAGAAATAATCGAGAAACTCAGGATTAATTGGACCAATTGATAATTTCTCTTGTGCAAAAAGAAAACAAAAATTTAGCAATAAAATGGAAAAATTCTTGATTTTAAACATTTTTACCTCCAACTCATTATTTTTATTATTATGATATTTTCTAACGGGTAACGCATGAAGTACGAGGTGACTCAATGAACAGGATTTTCCACCGTTATATATGCCCAGGAAACTCCTAAAATCCAAGTTCATCGAGTAGCTCACCTCGTTACTTCCATGCGATTGTTAGCCATTATTCTTTTAATAGCGTCCTAATATATCCATCAGTACTATTATCTTTTACAAGTCTATTGAGTTACTTACCGACAAGAAATTGTTTTTTAGTCATACAGCCTCAAGCCATTTAATTGCTTCAGATCTGTCCTGGAAAACTTTTCTGTTCCCCACGTTTCCATACATTGTTTTTAAACTTAATACCATTGACATTTGATCATTTGAAAGATCGTCAACTAATACGGCAGTTTTTCGTTCCAGAGAATATTCACCAATATATTGTGCCCCAAGGAAGGAATATAAAAACTTATTTTTATTATTGACAAGAAGTCCATAAGGTTCTTTTCTTAAATGACTCCAAAATATCTGTCCTTCTTCAGCACACTTATCGTCAATTATAGCGTTATCATTGATTGTCACTTCGAAAATATTGTCTGACAATTGTTCGATTTCACAGAATGACAATTTATATTTCATGACTGTCACCTACTTCCGTTTCATGGCAGTCGGTTGCCAATGTCTTCAATTCAGTACCATCTGTTACTTCAATTTTCATATTACCTCCAGATTATTTATTCTTTTATTGGCTAACGCGGGACAAATCCGGCAGTCTTTTTACCTTGAAGGGATAAATACGCCCTGATGAACAGAATTTACCCGAAAACAACCAGATTTACCTGTCAAACCATTGAAAGAATTTGCTCACTTTTCAAAAAACAGTCATTATTTTACTTGCTTTGTAGCAAGTAGGGCAAGTGTCACCTACGGCGGGAT
>CAZAKB010000259.1:0-3021 GCA_964485475.1 uncultured bacterium | reverse complement strand
TTAATTAACTATGGAGGTAAAAACGTGAAAAAGATGAGTGTTGTGGTTTGTGTTTTGCTTATGTTGATTCTGGTGAATTTTGCGATGGCCGGTACACCGACGACTCAGAAAGGATCGGCGGCACTCTATTTTCCTTTCAATGGGTTGTCAACTCTGACTTATGACAATACCTACCTTGGCGCCCAGTTTTTTTTAATGGATAAAGTAGCGTTCGCTATGGGATTTGGGTTTAAGAGCGAAAGGGATAAAGCCGATAAAGATGATGATCCGGAAATTGACAAAACTACCGTGATGAATGGCGGAATCTATTATTATCCGGTTCAGAAAGGCGCGGTGGCTTTATATGTTGCTCCGGAAGCGGGATTGGAGTTATCCTCGAACTATTTAAAGGATGTCACGGATTGTACATATCGGACGCTGCGGGGCGGATTGTTATTCGGAGCCGAGTGGTGGGTTTTCGATCAAATCAGCCTTTCCGCTGACATCTGGTTTGGTCTGGAATACTACTGGGGTACTGAGAAAAATTTAGTCTTAGATACAAAAGATGAACCAAGAAATCTGAAATTGGGCATTATCGGCAACTCGGCCGACTGCGTAAATATTTCATATTACTTTAAATAAGCGAGACATATAAATCTCCTATTTCAGGATATTTGCACGAAAAGGCCAATTTTTGTAATTGGCCCTTTCTACTCTTTGATAGTCTGAGATAGTTCTATAAGGATGGTTGTAGTTTTCTTAACAAACCGGCTGCAGACTCATTTTTACCTGATTGCAGAACCATGCCCGAATCCGTGCAAATACCAGTGGTAAGATTCCCGAATACTGGGATGGCCACACCGCCGAACGGCTGGTAGCAGTTTTACGAAACCTTGATTAGACGATCTGTGAATCAAAAAAATAATTAGTACTTGTCTTTATAGCATTTTAACTTTAGTCATCATGAAGAAAAATCTGTTCCTAATGTTTTGTGCACTATTCCTAATTATTCACTGCGAAAAAGGACTCGATCCTGTGGCCGGCATCGAAGGGGTTGTTCGTTTTCCCATGGATTCTTTAAGCGGTGCGGTGATGTTTCCCGGCAGCCTGACCGGGGCCGTGGTGGTGGTTGCGGAGTTTCGCACCGATTACGCTTCGGTGGATTCCTTTATCGCCCATATTGTGGCCTATGGATCGGCATTGGATACATCGCTGGCTGAAGCTCCCTATTATATTCAGTTAGTCCCGGATTTTTACTTTGTTGGCGTGGTGGGTATCAGGGAAATTACCCTGGCGCAAATCCTCTTTATGTCCCGTGATAGTCTGGCGGCCCATCCGGACTATTTTCAGCCCATTGGCCTCTACCAGGTCCCCGAAGCGCTGACGTCTATCAGCTCCGTGCGGGTAGGAGAAGAGGAACTGGTCACAGATATTGATATTGACGTGGATTACGATCTTGAACTCCCCTTCTGACAGGTATTGACCAATGTGCAATTTCAACTATCAAATTTCAACTATCAGATTTCAATCCCCGTCTTTTTTTAAATTTTTAATTGTTAATATTTTATTGGTATTTTCGGTTTTCCTGGCCGCGGAAACCGGCCGGATCAGCGGCACGGTGCGTTCAGTAAGCACGGCTGAAGCACTTCCGGGAACCAATATCCTTTTAAAAGGAACCCTCCTGGGGGCGGCTTCGGATCTGGGCGGCGAGTTTCGCATTTTGAATGTGCCACCCGGGGATTATACTCTGGAAGTCCTGAACATCGGTTATCAATCCATTGAACGACAAGTCCACTTGCATCCGGATAGTGTTGTGATGCTGGATATCCGTTTGGAACCCAAAGCCCTTCGTTCGCCGGAAATTGTTGTGACCGGGGCCCGCCGGACCATGCGCAAGATCGATTCACCGGTGACCATTGCCACCATCAGCAGTGAGGAGTTAGCCTTTCGTAATCCGGCCACCGTGGAGGACATTCTGCCCTTTGAATCGGGCGTCCAGATACTGGACGGCCAGGTCAGTATGCGGGGCAGCAGCGGCTATGCCCGGGGGGCCGGCAGTCGGGTGGTGGTCCTGGTGGATGGTTTTCCTGCCATGTCCTTTGATAACGGGACTATTTACTGGGATGCCGTACCGGCCCAGAATATCGAGCGTATTGAAATTCTAAAGGGACCGGGCTCGGCATTGTACGGCTCCAGCGCAATGGGCGGGGCGATCAACATTATTACCAAAGGGATTGACCCCGGAAACCAGACGAATGTCAGTTTCGGGGGCGGTATTTACAACAAACCAGACGATAAGTTGCGAGTATGGAGCGACAAACCCATGCTCATGGAAGAGTGGCGGGCCGCGCATTCCCGCTCTTTTGGCAATCTGGGTATTGCGCTGGCAGTCGGGCGTCACAGTTCCGCGGGATACTTTGAGAATGGCTGGTATGACCGGGGCATCTTCAACACCGAATTGGAATATGCCATCGGCCAGAACCGCCAGGTCCGCTCAAGGGTCTATCTGATTCTTGACAAGCACGGCTCTTTTACAGAATGGAAAAGCCCGTTCCAGCCCTTTCATACACCATTCAATACTATTGACGATGAAATCACAACTCACAAGCTGCAATGGTCAACCCAGTATTCCCACATCGTCTCACCGATCCAGTCCCGGCTCCTGCGTCTGAATGTTTTCGACACGCGTTTTGACAATGATCTGTATAACAATACAACCTTTTCCCAGTCCCGGACCCTGAACCCGGAGTTTCAGATCAACCTTCGGCCCGGTCGGCGGCATTATATCAGCAGCGGCTTGGATCTGAAACTGCATTATGTTAACGCCGATATCTGGGGCAATCACCGGGGTCTGGAGGGGGCCGCCTATTTTCAGGATGAAGTTACCCTGCTCAGTTTTCTGAATGTTATGCTCGGCGCCCGCTGGGACCTGAACCGGGTCGATGATAATGCCTACACCAATCAGTTGAATCCCAAGATTGGTGCCACGCTGGATATCACAAAGCACCTGGTTCTGCGCAGTTCCCTGGGCCGGGCCTACCG
>CAZAKB010000258.1:1675-3023 GCA_964485475.1 uncultured bacterium | reverse complement strand
ATTTAACCCAAACAATAAAATATTTCGAAGGAGTAAAATGAAACAGGAGAAAGTCATTCTTGCATACAGTGGTGGTCTGGATACCTCTGTAATATTAAAATGGTTATCCAATAAAGGATACGATGTTATCTGCTATGTGGCGGATGTTGGGCAGAAAGAGGATTTTGATGCGGTTCGTGAAAAAGCCCTCAAAACCGGCGCCTCGAAAGTATACATTGAAGACCTGAAAGAGGAATTTGTCATGGAATATATTTATCCAGCATTGCGGGGTAACGCCATTTATGAAGGGCGATATCTGCTAGGTACTGCATTGGCGAGACCATTGATTGCCAAACGGCATATCGAAATTGCAGCACTCGAAGGCACCAATAAAGTATCCCACGGATCAACCGGCAAGGGTAACGATCAGGTCCGTTTCGAATTTGCTTTTTACGCATTAAATCCCGGTGTTGAAATTATCTCACCATGGAAAGACCCGGAATTCCTATCGGAATTCAAGGGACGGAGCGATATGATTGCTTATGCCAAGAAATACGGCATTCCGGTAAAAGCGTCTATTGAAAAATCCTACAGTGAAGACGATAACCTAATGCACATCAGCCACGAAGCCGGTATCCTGGAAGATCCTGAGTTTCGGCCTTACGAGGACATTTTCAGTAAAACTGTTCACCCAAAAAATGCACCCGATGAAGAAACAATCCTGGAAATTGAATTCAAAGATGGATTCCCGATCAGAGTTGCCAATCAGACTGAAGGTGTCGAAAAGACTGATTCCCTGGAATTGTTTATGTATCTCAATGAGATCGGCAGTAAAAATGGCGTCGGCCGGGTGGACATGGTGGAAAACCGCTTCGTTGGAATTAAATCCCGGGGAATTTATGAATCGCCGGGAGCCACGATTCTCTGGGCGGCCCATCGCGACCTGGAAGGCATTGCCATGGATAAAGAGGTAATGCATATCAGGGATATGTTGATACCAAAATTTTCGGAATTGATTTATAACGGTTTCTGGTTTTCGCCGGAAATGGATTTTCTGATGAACGCGTTTGAAAAGAGCCAGGAGAAGATTGACGGTACAGTATACCTATCAATTTACAAAGGCAATGTCAATATTATAGGCCGAAAATCACCGGTATCACTTTATGATCAGGAATTATCCAGCATGGATGTGGAAGGCAATTACAATGCTGTTGATTGTAAGGGATTTATCAAAATCAACGCAATTCGTCTGAAAGCTCATAACATTGTGCTAAAAAATAAAATGCCTTACAAATGGCGGCATAAGGAGGAAAGTCATGAAGCTGTGGCAGAAGACTAAGCAACTTGACAAGGAAATCGAAAAGTTTAC
>CAZAKB010000258.1:0-1575 GCA_964485475.1 uncultured bacterium | reverse complement strand
GGAAAAAAAATCCATACCGGTCGCAGCCGGAACGATCAGGTACTGACCGCGGTGCGTCTTTATTGCAAAGCACAGCTGGTAAACAGTTTGAATACGATTGAAACAACGATAAATCACATTGATGATTTTATTAAAACTTTCGGTGAAATTCCGATGCCGGGCTATACCCACACCCGGAAGGCGATGCCTTCCAGTGTCGGTATGTGGGCTGGTGCGTTTAAGGATGCATTCAGCGATGATCTCGACTTAATAAAAGCAGCTGTGAAACTCGTGGACCAGAACCCGCTCGGGACTGGTGCCGGCTACGGAATTCCCCTGCCGCTGGATCGACAGATGACGACGGAGGAACTGGGATTTGCAAAAGTCCAGGAGAATCCGATTTATACTCAAAACAGCCGTGGAAAATTTGAATCGTTCATCCTGACCGTATTGGGTCAGGTTATGTTGGATATCAATAAACTGGCCGCAGATCTCGTTTTATTTACGCTGCCCTCAATGGCTTATTTCATACTGCCGGAAGAATTTTTGACTGGATCATCGATCATGCCGCAGAAAAAAAACCCCGATGTATTGGAATTGCTGCGTGGCAAATATCATGAAATTTTCGCCTATGAAATCCAGGTAAGAAATACATCGGTCAACCTGATTTCCGGATATCATCGGGATATCCAATTAACCAAAGAAGCGGTTATTCGCGGATTTTCCACAGTGTTGGAGTCGATTCATATCACGGGCCTGATTTTTCAAAACCTGAAGGTTATCGAAGAGAATTGTGAAGTCGCCATGACTGATGAACTTTATGCAGCAGAGAAAGCTTATCATCTGGTTCAGCAGGGAATTCCATTCCGTGATGCATATCGGGAAATCGGCAAACAATATGAATCGTCTAAAGTACTTTATTATGAATAAAACCAGAGTTTCGGTAGTTGGCGCCTCCGGTTATACCGGTTTTGAACTGGTCAGGATATTGCTAAAACATCCTGATGTGGTTATCACGAATCTGGCGGTCCGTTCGGATGTTGGAAGACCATATTCCGAACTGTTTCCGGCATTAAAGGGGCGTTGTGATTTGATTTGCTCGACAATCGATGTTCCGAAAATCACCGATGAAAGTGATGTCATCTTTTTTGGATTACCCCATAAAACCAGTATGGATATTATCCCGAAATTTCTGGATTCCGGTCGTAAAATCATTGATCTCAGTGCTGATTACCGATTGAATAATGAAGAGACCTACAAATACGCTTATGGCATAGACCATACAGATAAAGGACATTTGTCCGAATTTGTATACGGGTTGCCCGAATTTAATCGGGCGAAAATTCGTCAGACGAATACCGTTGCAAATCCGGGCTGCTTTCCGACCGGGATTGAACTGGCGCTGATGCCGGTGCTGCAGACCCGATGGATCAATACCGATTCGATCATAGTGGACAGTAAAACCGGTATCTCCGGTGGAGGAAAGACGCTCAAGCCGGCGTTTCACTTCCCGGAATGCAATGAAAATATGGCGGCTTATAAAGTCGCATCCCATCAGCATGAACCGGAAATCGAACAGGAACTCAGTAAAATGGC
>CAZAKB010000257.1:0-3034 GCA_964485475.1 uncultured bacterium | reverse complement strand
GTTTCGCTGATCAGGTGAAGGGTGTAATGCTGCTTTTTCATTGTGCGTTATCCTCAATGATTTGAAACAGGTCAACCAGTCGGCCAAGGTCTTCTTTAGAATAGAATTCGATTTCGATAACCCCTTTTTCACCACCCTTGATTCTCACCCGTGAACCGGTAATATGCATTAAACGGTCCTCGACGGTTTTGTAGATTTTTACAAAGGGTTGTTTTTGAGGGGTAGATGTTTTTTCCGGAGAGCTGGTGATGTTTTTAACAAGCGCTTCCGTGGCGCGAACACTCAGCGCATCTCTTTTAATTTTGCGCCAGAGATTTAACTGCTGCTCCTTGTTCGTAATTGTGATCACCGGCCGGGCGTGTCCGGCGCTGAGTTTTTGGTCTTTTAAATCCCGGAGAATTTCGTCTGGAAGGGTGAGCAGACGCAAAGAGTTGGTAATTGTCGAACGCTCTTTACCAACTTTCTGAGCAATGTACTCATGTGACAAGCTGAAAGTCTCTGAAAGCATCTGGTAGGCTTCGGCTTCTTCAACGGGGTTTAGATTTTCCCGCTGTAGATTTTCGATCAGGGCCAGCTCCATCATTTCCACATCGGTGGATACCGGAATAACATAAGCGGGAACGCTCGGACGTTCTAACTCAATACAGGCCCGTAGACGCCGCTCACCGGCGATGAGTTCAAATCCGTCTTCCACCTGCCGGACGGTTATAGGCTGAATAATCCCATTTTCCTGAATGGATTGTTTCAAATCGTCCATTGCCTGCCGATTGAATTCCTTGCGGGGCTGATGAGGGTTGGCGCGCACCTTCGCAACTTCGATTTCAGCAATCTGATTAGTGAGATCGATTCCCTGTGGGAATTCGGGGATAATTGCCCCGATGCCCTTACCGAGTCGTTTGACCGTCATTGTGTAAAAATTCTCCTACCAAATCCATGTAGTCCTGTGCGCCGGCAGAGGAAGCGTCATATAAAATAATTGGCTTACCGAAGCTGGGCGATTCACCCAGACGGACATTACGCCGAACTACGGTTTGGTATACTTTTTCTTTAAAGTGGCTGCGAACCTGTTCGGAAACTTCCTGGGATAATCGCAGACGCGAGTCGTACATCGTAATTAATACGCCCTCGATCTGCAGATCACGATTTAAACTGCGCTGAACGAGACGAATTGTATTTAATAATTGTCCCAACCCTTCCATCGCGTAGTATTCACATTGAATGGGTATAAGAACAGAATTGGATGCCGTCAGGCTGTTGATCGTCAGCAGCCCCAATGAGGGTGGGCAGTCAATGATGATGTATGTGTATTCTTTTTCCAGGTTGTCAACGGCTTTTTTTAATACGACTTCCCGACCAATCATAGACACCATCTCAATTTCTGCGCCCACGAGCTGTGGCGTTGATGGAGCCACATCGAGAAAAGGGATCTCGGTATGAAATATATGGGAATTAATATCTGACCCGTCGACCAGAACATTATAGATACTCTCGCTGACAGTTTTATAATCAATCCCGCAACCGATAGTAGCATTCGCCTGGGGATCCATGTCGATCAATAGTGTACTGACCTCCGATACTGCCAGCCCCGCTGCCAGGTTGACCGATGTCGTCGTTTTTCCAACTCCGCCTTTTTGATTAGCAACCGTAATGATTTTTGTCACATTTTACTCTAAACATAATAATTACAAATAGTTCCGGCTTTATCTGCCTGTGGTGTAAAGCAAAGCAAATTTAATTCCAGCCCCCCCTAAAATCAAGGTAAAAGGCCATTACGCTTTCTTCCAGAATTTAGGGATGAAAATGAGGAAAACCGAATAGAACTCTAGGCGTCCTAAAAGCATACAGGCGATTAACACAATTTTATTAAATGCGGAAAGACTGCTAAAACTATTCATGGGTCCCGTAATCCCAAGCCCAGGACCAACACCACCAAGAGTTGTTGCGACCGAAAAAATGGATGTATTTAGGTCGGTGCCGGAAAACGTCATCAGCAGAGAAGCAATAAAAAAGAAAACCAGGTACATGCAAATAAAAACCAACACCGTTTTTATTGTTTTATCATCGATAACCCGGTTGTTCAGCCGGATAGGAGTTACGGCCCGCGGGTGGATCAATTGAATTAATTCACGATAAATACTTTTTATAAGGATGATTATTCGGGAATTTTTAATTGCACCCGTTGTGGAACCCGGGCAGGCTCCGATGAACATCAGGATCAGTAACACGATCTGGCTAAGTGGTAGCCAGCGTGCATAATCCGCTGTCACAAACCCGGTGGTGGTATTAATTGAAACGACCTGAAAAGCACCATACCGGATAGATTCCATAAGCGTATCATAAGAATGCAGGCGCAGGTCAACAACTACAATCACGGTGCCGGCTAACATTATCAGTAAATAAAATTTAAGGACATCACCAAACTGTCGGATGCTTTTATTGGTTTTAAAAACGACCAGATAAAGGGAAAAATTTATTCCGGCAAGAATCATAAAAACGATAACGATTGCTTCAACAGAAGGACTGGCGTAATGTGCGATACTGGCGTTTCGGGGCGAAAAGCCGCCGGTGGGAATTGTAGCCATGGCTGTTAAGGCGGCATCATAGAATGAGAGCCCGCAAAGTAATAGCAGAAGAGTCTCTGCTACCGTGAGTGTCAAATAGACGATCCAGAGCAGTCTGGCAGTATCTTTAATTTTGGGCGTTATTTGTTCCTGAGCGATGGATGAAGATTCGAAATTGTAGAGGTTCCGGGCGCCAACATTAATTGCGGGCAATATGACCAGTGCAAGAATAATGATACCCATACCCCCGATCCAGTGGGTCATGCTTCGCCAAACCAGCAGACTGGCCGGAAGCACTTCAATATCGTTTAATACCGACGCGCCGGTAGTCGTGAAACCGGACACACTCTCAAAAAAGGCGTCCAGAAAACTATGGAAATATCCAGACAGATAAAACGGAAGTGCCCCCAATAACGAGACAAAAAGCCAGCCAAAAACGACAATTGCGACGGCTTCTCGTTTTTCAATAACAA
>CAZAKB010000256.1:0-3052 GCA_964485475.1 uncultured bacterium | reverse complement strand
CCAATGTCCGCTATAAAATTGCGAAGTACGCAAAAATTTAAAAAAAACCCATTCCGGTCAACTCGTTTTTTGAAAAACCTAAAACCGGAAATGGTCGGATGAATTCGTTTAGTTTCGAAGTTTTACCCGGTGATCTTATGTAAAATTGACCAAAATCTATTGAAATTATATCGCAAGCGATTGAAATAATATCAATTCATTGTTACAGAATTCCACTAAATAATAATTGCCATTACTTATTTACTTTCGTATAATTTGAGTAAGTGAATAATTCTGAAATCATTCTATACACCACACCTCAGGGTGATATAAAGGTCGAAGTTCTGATACGGGAAGAAACTGTTTGGCTTACCCAAAAAATGCTGGCAGAACTTTTTCAAACCACCAAACAGAACATCAGCTTGCATTTGCTGAATATTTTTAGAGAAGGTGAGCTTAAAGAAAATTCAGTTGTCAAGGATTACTTGACCACTGCTGCGGACGGTAAAAAGTATAAAACTAAATATTATAATCTCGATGCTATTATCTCCGTCGGTTACCGGGTAAATTCACAGCAGGCGACACAATTTCGAATATGGGCAACAAAGACCCTGAAAGAGTTTATCATCAAAGGTTTTGTTTTAGACGATGAACATCTGAAACAAGGCACAAAGCTATTCGGGAAAGATTACTTTGATGAGTTGCTCGAACGGATCAGGGAAATCCGGGCCAGCGAGCGTCGTTTTTATCAGAAAATTTCCGATATTTATTCGGAGTGTAGTATCGACTATGACCCTAAGGCCGAAACAACACAACTGTTTTACAAAACTGTTCAGAATAAATTACATTGGGCGATAACAGGCCATACGGCGGCGGAGATAATTGCTTCGAGGGCAATCGCCTATAAATAAAAGTTAAGACAATAAAAAGTGATAATAATATGAAAGAAAAAACTGCTATAAAAATATTTGAGAATAAAAAAGTTAGGACTGCCTGGAATAATGAGCGGGAAAAATGGTATTTTTCAATTGTAGATGTAATATCATTACTGACAGACCAAAGTGATTTTCAAAAAGCACGAAAATATTGGAATAAGTTACGGGAGCGTTTAGTAAAAGAAGGAAATGAACCGGTGACAAAATGTCACCGGTTGAAAATGCACGCTGCCGATGGCAAAATGCGGTTGACCGATGTAGCCGACACCGAACAATTATTTCGCCTGATTCAATCAATTCCCTCTAAAAAAGCAGAACCTATCAAAATATGGATTGCCAAAGTAGCCCGTGAAAGGATTGACGAAATAGAAAACCCTGAGTTGGGCATTGACCGCATGATGGAAACCTATCAGAAAAAAGGGTATAGCAATGAATGGATAAATCAACGGCTCAAAAGCATTGAAGTAAGAAAAGAATTAACCGATGAATGGGATAATCGGGGAGTGAAAAAAGGTCAGGAATATGCCATACTCACTGATGAAATCACCAAAGCATGGAGTGAATTTTCCGTAAAACAATATAAAAACTTCAAAAATCTGAAGAAAGAAAACCTGCGCGACAATATGAATAACTTAGAGTTGGTGCTCAATATGCTAGCAGAGGCAACCACCACAGAAATAAGCAAAGAGAAAAAGCCAAGAACACTTTCTGAAAATAAAATAATTGCTAAACAGGGTGGTACAATTGCAGGAAATACCCGAAAAGAAATTGAAGAGAAAACCGGTAAAAAAGTCGTTAATCAGAACTCGGCTAAAAAATATTTAGACGATAAAAAAGAGATGGACTAGAGACCTACTTAAACAACATATTTTTATACAAAACAATCTTTTACACAGTATTAAAAGGAGTGTGAACATGGAATTATCAATCTTAATTGCGAGGATTTTTTCTGTCATTTACATCGCATCGGGAGTTGCTGTACTATTTGCTACGATTAATTTCAATGATATTGTCAGTGATTTTGAAAAATCGCCGGCGCTCACATTTACAGCGGGTTGCGTCGGAATCGTTGCCGGTCTAGTATTACTCCAATTTCATAACCTATGGGTTAAAAACTGGACGGTTATGATCACGATACTTTCCTGGTGCATGCTGATTGGCGGAGTGATCGCAGTAATTTTTCCTAAATCCCTTTCATTCAAGAAAAGTTTTATCAAGAATTCCCGGCTTCTGGGAATACTCATGGTCCTTTTCGGGCTGTTTTTCGGGTACTTCGGATTTATAATTTAGCTTTACTCCATCAGATACTCTGCAGTTTGCACAAATTAATCTTTGTGAAGGTTGAACCTCTTTTTCATTTGACCCAAAATATGTAAGTGCAGGCTTCAATATTCACGTGGCAATTCTCCCTTATTCCTAATAATTTTGATTGTCATCCTTCATTCCCTTTTGTATAATTCACATCAAATGATATCACTCCAACAAATTATCCTGCCCATCACTCACACTGAAAATGAACTGCAAAAAAAGATCGCTGAAATTCTGGGTTTAACTTTTAGTGAAGTGTGCAATTTTACGATTACCCGGCGTGCAATAGATTCCCGTAAAAAACGTCAGATGATCTATTTTATATATTCTGTGGCGTTGACAATTGATAAAGAAGCGGATATATTAAAAAATAAAATCGCGCGCAAAAATGCCGAACGACACCGGATAGCAATCAAAGAACCATATATCTACGAAATTCCAAAAATAGATATACGTAAAATAGAAAAAAAACCGGTAATAATCGGGACCGGCCCTTGTGGTTTGTTCGCCGCCCTGATTTGTGCAAAAGCCGGTCTGAAACCACTGGTGATAGAACGTGGCGGAGACGTAGACTCACGGATTAAAGATGTCGAATTGTTTCTTTCTACCGGGAAATTAAATCCAAAATCAAACATCCAATTTGGTGAAGGTGGTGCAGGAACATTTTCAGATGGCAAATTATATACGCTTATTACCAATCCACGAATAAAATATATTTTTGATGAATTCGTAAAAGCAGGGGCGCCAGATAGCATCCTCTCCGATGCACAGCCTCACATAGGTACAGACAAACTTCGCAATGTGGCAAAACATATCAGAAACCAAATTAT
>CAZAKB010000255.1:0-3076 GCA_964485475.1 uncultured bacterium | reverse complement strand
GATAATGCTCAACTATCGGCGCAGGAATCAGTTTCAAATAGCCCGCTAAAAGAATCATATCCGTTTGATAGGAGCCCAGTAATTTCAACAAAAAATCAGCGTAATCTTTTGCTGCCGAAAACTGTTTCCGGTTCACCCAGTGCATCGGGATTCGGTTTTTCCGGGCGATCTCAAATACCGGCGGCTGAGCGTGATCACTGATGACACACACCACTTCACCGGCAATTCGTCCTTGTTTAATCTGCTCCAGAACTGCGAAAAAATCCGAACCTCGCCCGGAAGCAAATACAGCAATTTTTTTCAATACTGTAGTACCCAATCAAATCTAAAAAAGCGTTTAAATTTATTCAAATCCTTCGGTAAAAACAATCACGTATATTGCAAAAGGATAATAGTAGTTTTATTTGCATTCCGGACAGTAATTCCTGATGTCCAGTAACAGCTCTTCCAATTGATCAGTATCTTCAAAAATATTGAAATTGTCCGTCTCAACAATTTTAACCGGGGACTGTCCCTGAATCCGTTTGATCCAGCGCTCATAGGAAATATTCAACCGGTAGATATATTCCGGGGAGATATTAGATTCAAAACCTCTTGACCGTTTTTTTATTCGGGTCAGCAGGGTATCCACACTTGCGCGGAGATAAAGAATCAGGTCCGGCTTTTTCAGATAGGATGTCATAATGTCAAACAGCGCACAGTAATTATCCCAATCCCGTTTTGACATATCGCCCATCTCGTGCAGATTCCGGGCAAATATTTCCACATCTTCATAAATTGTACGATCCTGAATAGACGAAAACCCACTCTCCGTCATCATTTTATGGGTACGAAACCGGTGAGACAGAAAATAGATCTGCAAATTGAAACTCCACCGCTTCATGTCTTCGTAAAAATCTTCCAGGTAGGGATTATCAATCACCGATTCATAAAACGGACGCCAGCCAAACCGGTCGGCAATTATATCAGTCATTGTGGTTTTTCCAACCCCAATATTTCCCGCAATCCCAATGAAGTAGGTCTGTTTATCCACCGATCAATTCTCCCTGAACTTCCGCGATACCAATATCGGTAATTCGTATTGTTTTGATACTGTTAGCGATCTGATTATCAGATTTGACATTGACTGTAATATAATTATCAGAAAGTCCCCGGTAAAGCCCCAATTTCGATTTCTTTTCAATTAATACGGATAAATCTTCCCCCTTGAATTGCCGAAGAAAATGATTCCGTTTACGTTCACTCAATTTTCGAAGCACTTCAGAGCGTTTTTTTTTCGTTTTACTAGACACCGAATCATTCAAACCGGCTGCTATCGTACCCGGTCTGGCAGAATATCGAAAGACGTGAAAATAAGCCAGCGGTAACCGTTCAAGCAGGAATGTCATTTCACTGAAATGAGTTTCCGATTCACCGGGAAAACCGACTAGTACATCAGTCCCGATACAGACACCGGGGATATTTTGTGAGATTTTTTTAACCAGTTCGACAAAGAGTTCCGCTTTATACCGTCGGCGCATCCAACCCAAAACTTCATTCGACCCATGTTGCAGGGGAATGTGAAAATGGCGACAAAGCCGTGGTTCGCTTCGCATTAATTCAATCAGCCGATCCGATACCAGGTCAGGTTCAATGGAACTGATTCGCAACCGTTCAATATCACTTTTTGAAAGAATCGCCGCTACCAAATCGCCGAAATCCCAATTTCCATCATGATAAGTTCCAATATTTATCCCACTTAAGACAATTTCTTTAAAGCCCTTTTCTGTCAGCATCACCGCCTCATCCACGCATGACTGGAGATCGCGACTACGGGTTGAACCGCGCAGCAGTGGAATAATACAATAAGCACAACGATAGTCACACCCTTCCTGAACCTTCATGTGTGCCCTGGTTCGGGAACCTTTGGAAATCATTCCAAGCGGCGGAAACGTATCCCCGACGATGGTTTTAGAAACACAAATCTTCTTTTGCCCCTTTTCCAGAATATCCAGCAGATCCGGTATCCGGTATTTTTCCGAATTTCCCAGAACAAGATCAACTCCCTTTAGGTCGGCTAATACTTCCGGCGATAGTTGTGAGTAGCACCCGATAACCGCAATTTTCCCACGAGGCGAAATCCGCCGTGCAGCGGCAATCGCTCCACGGGTTTTCGCTTCTGCCTGCTGAGTTACAGCACAGGAATTGATAATGGTCAAATCCGCTGGAGATTTCTGGTCTACAATGTAGTATCCGGCATTTTGAAATCCATATTGGATTGAATCGGATTCCGCATGGTTGAGCCGGCATCCCAGTGTACGGAAATTGATTGTCTTGATCACAGTTAACGGATTTCTATGATACTTTGATCACCAATAATAAACCGGTTGGTAAAAGGTTTTGATTTGGCTTCGATGATTTTAACATCTTTGCCCAGCAAACTGGCCTCAATTCGGATCTTCTGATCCATTATTTCACATTTTTCTGATACAATGCTGTACTCAATCTCAGAATCTTTAATTATACAATTCTGTTCGATGGAAGTGTAGGGGCCGATATAGCTGTTTATGATTTTCGTATCAGCGCCGATAATTACCGGACCCCGGATATTACTGTTTTGAATTTCACACCCTTTTTCAATGATTACACGGCCAGATATTTGACTCTCTTTATCAACATTTCCGGTAATTTTCGTATTGATATTATCAAGAACCAGGCGGTTGGCTTCCAGCAGATCATTTGGTTTTCCGGTATCTTTCCACCATCCCGTAATTTCCGAATAGGTAATCGTCAGTCCTTTATCAATCAAATACTGGTGCGCATCGGATATTTCAAGCTCTCCCCGGGCGCTGGGCTTGATACTGTTCACCGCTTTAAAAATGGAACTGTCATAAATATAGATACCCGTAACCGCGTAATCGCTCCTGGGTTTTTTCGGTTTTTCATCGATGCGGACAATGCGATTGTCTTTAATTTCCGGCACTCCAAAACGTTCCGGGTCGGGAACTTTCGCCAGGACGAGGTGGCAGTTGGATTTATTGGTATTGAATTCACTAATAAACCGTTTTATCCCACCGACAATGATATTGTCACCCAG
>CAZAKB010000254.1:0-3103 GCA_964485475.1 uncultured bacterium | reverse complement strand
TCATGCACGACGTTCTCTTGCACCTAAATAGATTCTTAATTCTAGGCATAAGGTATTGTCATATTGAGTATAATTTATTAAAATTAATTTAAGAGTAAGACATTTGAGATAGTCCTTCAACTGGTTCAACAAAACAAGATTCTGATATCTAATCAGCGCTCCTTCAAGTTGACCAAACCCGCGGCATAAGGAAAATACCATTGATCCGAATGCTAACATGGTCGTTAAGGATGCTGTACTAAATAAAATAACCGTTAGAATACCTAGGGCTTTTAAGTCTTCAGGATTATTAAGATTAAGAATTCGCATTTTTCAAAATTTAATATTATTGATTATATATTAATTATAAGACATATAACGACTGAGGTAAGCCGCCGCATCGATTAGCTGTCAAACTTAGACTAACTGCGTGTTTACCACTCAATATTCCAAAGCCAATGAGCTGTTTGCGGTCGACTGCAAATGCAATGTTATACCAGTATTATATTCAGATTGCATTATCTTTATTCAAAATAAATTGTACTGATATATTAAAAGCAGTTTCTAAAGCTTCAACCTCTATATTTTTAACAATATCATTGGAAGTATGATAATAAATATCTTTCCTTATCAAATCAGTTGAGATACCAATCAATGATAACGTTTCTATACCTACTCTTGCAAATTGGCCAGCATCAGTACCCCCACCACCAAATGGAATATTTTTGATTTTAATCGTATATCCCAATTTCTCAGAAAGTGATTTGGCCTCTTTCAATAGAGAATCTGACAATTTGATAGTCCCGTTTCTCTCTGATTTCAATAGAGCAAGGTCTTCTTTTTTATATATGCTGTCAAAATTAAAAATGTATGTTTTTACCTGTTTGATTTCTTTTTTAAAGTGGTTTACAAATGCCCGGGATCCTTTTTGACCGATTTCTTCGCCATCAGTGCTTAATAGGATCAATCTTGTATTTTTTAACCTCCCATGCGTGTGTTGAATATATTTTGCAATTTTAGCACACATAATACTTGAAATCAGATTATCTCCAGCGCCTGGGGTTCCTTCTTTATTGTGATATTTTAATAATGGCAGAATGAATAGAAATCCAAGACAAATGATATAAGATGAAATTTTATAGAATTGAGGAGATTGTATTCCTGCAATTTTATGAGCCGAAGTGATCACCGAGGTGATGTTGGCATAACAGAAAAATAGCATTGGAGTGATTAAACGAAAAGAATAGAAACTTTGGTTTTTTTCCAAAAAATTACATATGTATGTACTATCATGATGCCCGCAAATGATAATCTGCTGCCTGACCTTATTTTGAGGCTCTAAAATACCAATAACATTATACCCCTGAACTTTTTTGAAAAATCTATCAAAAAAAGTTCCGAGAAACACAAATTGATGGATAAAATAAAATAATCCGATAGAATATACAAATGATGCCAAATGAATGTAGAGACCCTGGAAAAAATAAAAAATTGAAGCTAATAAATATGTGATAACGATAATGTTCGTGATATTATAAAATGAGCCAGGATATTGATCGTATTGATGCAAATACGCATAGTCGCAAACTTTTTTAAACTCTTCTTTTAGGTAGCTCGCTGCCTTGATACAGGCATCAGATCCTGGTATTCGAGGACCCAATTGATCAATAATTGAACCTGTCAAGTTTATTATCTCGGCAACGTATTTTTTAATATTGGAATTTTTATCCATTTTCTTAAGTCTATATTACTGGTATAACGCCGCGGTTAAGCCGCACGAGGCAACGCCCATCAAAACCTTATCAAAACCTTATTAAAATGTTAATCAAAAAGAAATTTAGTAAATTCTTTATCGTCATTTCACATTCCTTTCATTATTAAAACATAACGACCGAACTCAGCCGCCTGCCTGGCGATTGGCACTCAACTTTCCGGGGATGAAAGACTTTAATTGCCATCGAAAAAACGCGCGTGCTCGCGGGTCGGCTGAAGTGATTTGATATGCAATATTATTCTACTTAGATTTCTTAAGTTCCCTTTTGAATATCGCTTCAAAATCACTCAATTTCTCTGCCTTAATCACATATCCTAAGTTTATTGGGATATTCGTCCGAGTTTGAATAGTATCGAGTGTCGGTGCAGGTATAACTTTTACCGACCCAGTTGCCGATAAGACTGGTCCCGCATACAACACTCCTAGAAATCTGATGCGAGAAGTACCTAAATTTAGACCTTTTCTGGTAAATACCTGCCCAATGTCCACAAGGAAAACCGGGGAACCGCTGCTCCCTGGAAAGCATGCCGAATCAATTACAAATTCCGGCTTACCATTCCAGTCAAATTTGTAGTGTGATGCAAGGACGCCCGATCTGAAAACAGGCTGATTATGCTTCTCATCCCACAACCCGTTTGGATAACCAACCATTACTATTTTTTCGAAACCAGCCATTTCAGCGATATCTGATGTCGAAGGGAGCATTTTTAAATCAAGAAAGGTAATGAAAGGCTTAATGCCTTTGTTCTCCATTTGGTTAACAAAAACATTGATTGGCATCGCACATAGATCAATATCCGGATCGGGATGATTAAGCCAAGGTTTATGAAAATCTGTGATTTCGAATTTATGGTGAATATCATGAGTTGGCTTCCCGTCTTTACCACTCAAAGTAAAAAGCAAAAATCCGGTCTCTGCACCTGCCACCATGTGCTTATTGGTTACGATGGCAGGGATAAAAGTATCTCCTTGGTCGACGAACTTTATAAAAAAACCAGTTCCCGAAGAAACAGCACCATTTCTAAGTTTGCACTCGATTCTTATTGTGCTTAAAGAAAGTGTTTCAAATATCGACATTTTTTCCATTGGTTTTCTCAGCATATCTATTAATATACAACATGCTATATTTGATACAAATCTTCTTTAACTAACGTCGTATATTAAGTGATTCCATCAAATATCCCTGCAAAATTGCAGTATTATTTTAAAATTATCCATATTAGATTGCAAGTATAACGGACTCCCGCTTCGCCGCTTGGCAAGTGAAGCAAGCGGCGGATGCGATTCTTTCAGAGCATGCTAATGCATATTCTCAATCAATTCCACAAACTCCGCCAGAATCATCGCTGT
>CAZAKB010000253.1:0-3153 GCA_964485475.1 uncultured bacterium | reverse complement strand
TTATGATGATCTAAATGGATATGTGTGTTTGATAAAATATGTTCATGATAGTTATGCTGAAGATCATTTAAATGGTTTGACAGACTAGGCACATGATGATCATAGACAAGTGATAATACACCGACAATCTCCTCATTTTTATCAAGAGCGCGCTTGACAAGATAATTGCGAATCAGATCACGAAATGCTTCCGATCGATTTTGATATCCTTTTTCGGCAATTTCTTTGTCAAATCGATTCAGCAATCCGGCCGGAAGAGAAACTCCAAATCGTTTTAATTCATCCATTTTGCATCTCCTGTAGCACGTATAATTAATTCGTGTTACTATTATCTAAAAAAATATTTCGTATCAGCCAGATTTTATTAATGGTATTTCTACCGTAAAGGTGCTTCCCTTCCCAATTTCACTTTCCACAAATATTTTCCCACCGATATTATCAACAATTTGCTTAATAAGTGATAATCCAAGACCAGTGCCTAGTCTTTCCATTTCACGGGCATTTTTACTGCGAAAAAATTCATCAAATATCTTAGGTAAATCTGTTCCTGAAATGCCAATCCCGGTATCGGAAACTGAAAATCCATAGATGGATCGTTTATAGAATGGTGTTACCGTAATTGAAGCCTTCTCCGGGCTGTACCGAATGGCATTATTTACGAGATTAGTAAGGACTTTTTCCAATGCCTGTCCATCAAAGTTTATATTCATGTCCGGTGTCAGTTTATTTAAAGTAATGATAATCGATTTTCGATCCGCATAGACACGAAATGGCGATACAATTCGTTCGATCCAATTATTAAAATCAATATTTTCTATGATCCTTTCACTGACACCATGCCGATATTGAGTGACGTCGATCATGTCTTTTACCATGTCGAGTACCTGGTCAGTGCGAACAACCGCCCGACTAATCAAATCAGCAACTTCAGCATCCATTTTTTCCGAGTACACTTCTTCAATGACAGCCAGCATACTACGTAATGTTGTTAACGGAGATTTTAATTCATGGGCAGTGAACCGGAATATTTTATCTCTTTCCTTTATTGTATCTTCCAGTTGTTCACTTTTCTCGTCAATCAGTTTTTTCAGGTGCCGATACCCGGAGATAAAATCCTTGATGACATAAGTCGTAGCAAATATTAAAACATAAAACGCACAAAGTGACGTAATAAGAACAGAAAGCCGTATCGGTTCAGCCCGGATTGTATAGTTCTGAACGATACCATTGTATTCGAGCATGCTCCAGATGGTTAATAATAACGCTGCTATTATAGCATTTAAATAGGGTATATTACCTAAAAATAAAACACCTGAAATGATGATATTAACGATGTAAATAAAGAAAAATGGATTACCGATTCCACCGATGTAATGTACCAGAAATGAAATAATGATCAGGTCAATAACCAGTTGAATCTCGGTGAATGCAAATTCCTGCCTGAAACTTTTAAACGGATAGTATCGAAACAGGAAGAAATAGATCTGGTTCAGTCCGACTAATATTGCGGCGATAATATAGAGTTGCGGGTAGGCAATCTGAAAATGCAACATCCGCTGGCTGATTGGAACAACTGAAAGCAAACCGAAAACCGTCACCCAACGAATATTTATAATCCAGCCAATTCTGGTTCGCAGCGTATCTATCGTGTGAAAGGGTAAAATTAATTTTGCCGGCTTATTATTTTTTCCGTTTGTAAACATAATTTAATTAAAAAATGAGTTGATTCCTTTTTTAACCGGGATTGTTAAAAACTCACCCATTCCCATATCACCCGGTTCAATTCCAATATACATAAACTGTTTGACACCTTCCAACCGAAGGTATTTTTCGACAAGCTTTATTGAATAACTATGGGTACTGAACCCTTTTGTTTCAACTTGATTGGAGGGAATTTCTTCGATTTCGCCGGGGAAGCGTTGCATATTTACGGTATCAACAAAAATAACTATCTCCGGTTGTAGTGCTACGATTTTTTCAAGGTGGTTTTCCGGTGTTGTATTCGCAAAAACAAAATTTGCGCCACTCAAAAGTTTCCGCTTTTGTATCTCTTCCAACAATATCAAACCGGATTGATCATCTTGACGCATAGGATTACCCAGTCCTACCATCACAATATTAGTATTTTTTATTGGATCCAGTTTCTTCTGAAGTTCCTTAAAATTCATCCGAGACAACAGTTTTGTGCCGGCAAACCGGACAAACCATTTTAATCAAATCTTCACGCCTGATATGGTCCTTGATTGCAGATGGTTTTAGATCGGTAAATTGCAGTTGTGTTTCAATCAGCAAATTCGGATGAGCATAGGCTTTCGCACCCAAACGTTCCTTTACAAATAAAAGGTGATCATGGCAGGCAAATCCTTCACCGCAAACTTCGCAAATGGCCAGGCTTTTTTCAACTATTTCAAACACTTCCGGTGCTTTCAGATCCGGTGTAGATAATACGTACTCGCTGGAGAGTTTGATGCCTTCATTTGTAATACATTTCTCTTCGCATTGGCCACACTGGGAACAGGAAGCATAATTAAGTACCAGTTTGCGCTTCCTGGTTTTAAGGTCATCAATAATATCGATGGCATTCGTCGGGCATACCTGCGCACATGTACCACAGCCGATACAGCCATCCTCGTAATATTTCGGATAACCGCGATACTCCTCAGGAGCGACATAAGGCTTGAATGGAAACTTTGTCGTATAAGCGGGTGAAAACAGTGATTTCAGTGCTTCAGTTACTTCACGTATTTTTGGAAGAAACATAGTTAATCCTTTAATTCGTTATCTTCTTGATATTGATCCACGACAGATTCCTTTGCTAACGGAATTTTACTCCGATGAGCGGCTCGTGATATGGCGTGGGCGGAAACAGGTGACGTCAGGAAAATAAACACGATGCCGAGTATGACTTTAAAACCAAAGTTATTGAATCCCTGAATAATAAATACACCAAACAGAATACCGGCAGACCCAAACGTAACGCACTTTGTTGCAGCTTGGAGACGATTATAAACATCGGGTAAACGAACCAAACCGAGGACACCGAAGAAATCGAACATAATGCCTAAAAGGATAAAAACCATTCCGATTAATTCTCTAGTCATCTAAATACCTCCCTTCCAGAATCTTGGCAAAAGCCAGCGAGGCAATAAAACT
>CAZAKB010000252.1:0-3188 GCA_964485475.1 uncultured bacterium | reverse complement strand
AACGTTAATCAGTCCTGGGCACAGGTCGGTAATCAATATCAGCGGCGGGCGGATTTAATTCCCAATCTCGTTGAAACCGTCAAGGCCTACGCTGCCCATGAAAAGGAAACCTTTACGGCGGTGACGGAAGCCCGGGCCAAAGTCGGTCAGCTGACTGTCACTCCGGAAGTGCTGAACAACCCGGAAGCCTTTGCAAAATTTCAGCAGGTTCAGGGTGAAATCAGTTCCGTATTGACCCGGTTGATGGCGGTTTCGGAAAACTATCCCCAGTTGAAAGCCAATGAGAATTTTCTGGCATTGCAGTCCCAGTTGGAAGGCACTGAGAATCGCATTTCTGTAGAACGCAAACGCTTCAACGAGGCTGTTCAGGGTTATAATACGACAATTCGTCGTTTCCCGACAAACATGCTGGCTGGCATGTTCGGTTTTGAGAAGAAACTCTATTTTGAGGCCCAGCCCGGTGCCGAAACTGCTCCGGCAGTGAAGTTTTAAGCGGATTATTCTATGAAAAAAGTGTTCAAAGGAATTAGTCTCTTTCTCCTGCTGTTCGGCTTGAGTGTGAGCCTGTTTGCCCTGGATGTACCAGTGCTGCGGTCACGGGTTACCGACATGGCTGGTGTACTCAGCCCCAGCGAGCGTCAGCACATTGAGGAACGCTTGTATCTCTTTGAAACCCAGACTTCCAATCAACTGGCTGTCCTGATTATACCAACGCTGGAGGGTGAAGTATTGGAGGACTATTCTGTCCGGGTCGTCGATAAATGGAAACTGGGTGATAAAACCAAGGAAAACGGGATACTGCTTTTGATTGTCAGTAACGACCGGAAAATGCGGATTGAAGTGGGTTATGGTCTGGAAGGTGCATTGACCGATTTGATTGCTTCCCAGATTATCCGCAATGATATTGCGCCTTATTTTCGGCAGGGAAATTACTATGCCGGAATTGCCGCGGGTCTGAACAGTATCATGCAGGCTACCCGCAATGAATATAAAGCCGATCCCCGGCAGTACGAGCGCAGTCGTGGCGAAAACCAAAAATCCATCGGGTCAATGATCTTCTATATCCTGTTTTTCCTGTTCATGATTGCTGGTGGTCGCCGGGGGCGTAGAGGTTTATTCTGGGCGTTAATGGGCGCCAGTATGTTTCGTAGCGGTGGTGGCCGTGGCGGCGGCGGATTTGGCGGATTCTCCGGGGGTGGCGGCGGCTTCGGTGGCGGTGGTGCCTCGGGAGGATGGTAATAAAACAATTTAAACGTTTAAATTCCAAATTTAAAATTGATTGGAATTAATATGGCATTGATAGACAAATATTTTTCCAAAGATGATTTAAAGAAAATCGCAGAGGCCTGTGGTCGTGCTGAGGAATTGACAGCCGGCGAAGTCCGGGTCAGCATTTTCAGCAAGCGGCCCCGTAAACTCAAGAAACTGGTCCTGGAAGAGCTGGCTCTTGATGAGTTTTATCGTCTGGGAATGGATAAGACCCGGGACAAGACCGGGATTCTGTTACTCATTATACTGGCCGAACGAAAATTCCACATCCTGGCGGATACAGGGATTAATGCCAAAGTTGAACAGCAGACCTGGGATGAAATTGCCGGGAAATTATCCACCTATTTTAAAAACGGAAATTATCTGGACGGTGTGAGCGATTGTGTCGCCCAGATGGGCTCGATTCTGACACGGCATTTTCCCATAAAAGCCGATGACACCAACGAACTGAGCAACGAGGTCAGTGTCCGCTAGCTGTGAATGTGATTGATTATGAGGAGGAGATATGTACAGAAATTTAGTTGTTTTAATGCTGATAAGTATGTTGCTGGTTTCGGCCTGTCAGCCGAAAAAACCTGAGAGTATTAAAATGCACGATAAAGTTGTTAAAACTGTTGTTGAGAAAATGACTGCTAAATTTGGTCGGGAATACCGGAAGCGTATCAACACGGGTGTTGAACAAGTCAGTAAATTCTGGAATGACAAGGACGGTGATGCCGATGCGATGCTGGCCTTTTGCCTGGACAATTTTATTGCCGATGAAGTGGAACTGGGTAAAGCCTTTCAACGACTGGAGTCTGCCTTTGAAGTACTGGAAGGCTTAATGGTGGAACAGGAACGGGAATTCCAGTGGCACATGCAGGTGGATGCAGGCCCGGTTTTGCCGGTGGATTATCTGCTGGCCAATTTCAGTCTGGCCTCTCATGTGGAAGATGATCTGTACAAAACCAAGATAGCGTTCTTTGTGCTCCTCAATTATGAAGTTAAAACTCTTGACAATCTGATTAAAAGTGGTAACAACTGGTCGCGTCAAAAATGGGCGGAAGTTCGTCTGGCCCAGAGTTTTACGTCCCGGGTTCCGTCGGAGATCGCTCAAAAACATTATGAAACCTATGTCAAAGCCGACGACTATATCAGCAATTATAATATTTATATGCATAATTTACTGGACGAAAAAGGGCAACGGCTCTTTCCTAAAGGTCTGAAATTGATCACCCATTGGGGGCTTCGCGACGAACTCAAAGCCCAGTATGCCGAAGACGATGGTTTCCCGCGCCAGCAGATGATCTGGAATGTTATGCAGAAGATCATTTCCCAGGAAATTCCCCAGGTCGTTATTGACAATCCCGATGTGAACTGGAATGTATCGGCCAACTCAGTCAGCGGGGTCAGTAAGGATAACGCGCGAGAACCGGATACCCGCTATGCCATGCTGAAATCCACCTTCTTAGCCGAAAAAGCCGTGGATCCGTTTTACCCGGTCTATCCGACCAAGATTGCCCGGCGCTTTCAACAAAACCGGGAGATTCCCGAAAAAACAGTTGAACGTCTGTTTACGGATCTATTGTCTTCGAAGGAATATAAAAATACCGGAAAATTGATTCAAAAACGTCTTGGCCGGGAATTGCAGCCTTTTGATATCTGGTACAAAGGGTTCCGCAGCGCTTCGAAATATTCCGAGCGGGAGTTGGACGAGATCGTGGCAGCCAAATACCCGACAGTAGCAGCATTTGAAGCGGATATTCCGAATATATTAAAAAAACTTGGTTTCAGTCGGGAAACCGCGGAATTTCTGGCTTCGAAAATTGAGGTGGATGCGGCCCGGGGTTCCGGACACGCCATGGGTGCCGGACGGCGCTCCGACAAAGCCCATCTGCGCACCCGCATTCCTGAAAGCGGCATGAATTACAAAGGCTTTA
>CAZAKB010000251.1:0-3233 GCA_964485475.1 uncultured bacterium | reverse complement strand
ATAATTCCAAGCAACACTGACAATCCAATCTCTCTCAGAGCAAGAAATAATCCCGAAAATAATCCACTGATACCCGGTATAAGTTCTCCCGCGATTACCGGTCCTACCAATGCAAAAGTGATACTGAAAATGATTATACAAAGCGCGTCATCCAACGCCACGATTCCATATAAAATATCAATGAATCGTCCCCTGGCGCGTGTCTCACGGATAATGACAACGGTTGCAGCCGGTGCCGTAGCCGGGGCAATAGACCCCAAAAGAAGTGCGTACCGGATATCCATACCGAACGCAATAAAAATTGCCGTTACGAAAATAAAGGCAAAAACACCCTCGAAGACTGTCATCAGCAAAACATCTTTGCCCACTTGGCGAAGCCGTGAAAACTCAAACTCCGCTCCAATCGTTATTGCAATCAGTCCCAACGCAATTTCCGTGATACTATTCAATTTATAAGGCGCCGTTTCAGGAATGATACTGATCATTGAACTTCCCAGCAATAACCCGGCAAATATATAACCAGTAATGGCTGGTAACTTTAGTTTGTCGGCCAGTTTCCCGAGAAAATAACCGCTGAAAAGCAGAATACCTGTTCCAAAAACAACATGATGACCGAATAAATCTTTAAAATTATGGAATACGTCAATTAATAAATTCACAACCCTGGTCCCATTCCAATCCAATCAGTCAATAATGTGTTTTGTGAATGTGTAATTCAATTTTTGCATAGGCTATTTTAAACCATGCCGTCCTGAAAATCAAAGAGATAAATCATTCAATTATTTTAATTCTTAAGAAGGAATGGAATTACTAAAATTCCAGCAACACAATTTTACCATCCATTGCCGTCACCACTACCCGGTGCTTATCAATCGGCACAACTGTATTGATTAATGCTACACTCAGGCGATGTGCACCTTTAACTTCACCTGTGGTAGAATCAAGAACGTATACAAATCCGTTTTTCGTTCCGAAAAAAAGTGTTCCGTCCTTCTCCACCGGCATCGATGGATCAATATCATACCCATATTTAACATTGGAAATCCAGATGGGGCTGAGTTCCGGAGCAGCGGGATCAATAGCCACAACCGTATCCCACATGGTACGGGCAAATACAACGTTTTTATCCTCCGAAATTCCGATAGTTTCCCGCACTTTGAATTCCCTTGAGCGCCACATAGTTGAACCGTTTGCGGCATCGATACAGGACAGATAGCGGTCCGGCGCTGAGATAAATACCTTGTCCATCGTAGCAACTGGCCAGACAGCTGCCGGAGAGTAAAGAATTCCTTTTGTACCATCCGCCCATTTCCACTGCAATTTTCCAGTTCGTTTGTCTAAGGCATACAGATGATTATCCCACGCTCCAAAAATGACGTTATCCTTGTAGATAAAAGGCTTCGACTCCACAAATCCCGGAACATCACTATATTCCCAGATTAATCTGCCGGTTTTAAGATTCATACATCGAAATTTTCCATCGCTGGCACCCACAAATACCCGGTTACCATCTATGGTTGGCACCGAGATAAGCGGAGCAACAGTCTTATATTTCCAAAGTAGTTTTCCATTTTGCTCATTCAGGCAATAGATATTCGAATCAGCAGAAGTAACGATCACTCTGCTATTCCTAACAGCCGGCGTCGAATAGACAGGCTGACCGGTCTGATATTTCCAGACTAAAGTTCCGTCTTTTAAATCAAATGCTTCAACCGCGCCGGAACTATTCGCCACGACGACAATCCCCTCTCCGACCGCTGGAGATCCGGCAATTGCACAATCGGTCTGATGAGACCAGACTGTTTTTACATTGGAATATTTCTGGTTGATACTGAAATCGGGACGTTCGAATCCGCTTGTATCAGCCAACCAGTCATATTTCCTTATTGGAAGCGCCGCCCACACCGGGGTTGTATTGCCATCCATTCTGCGTTCCTGAAAAAATACTGAATCCGCTCGAACTGTAGCAATAGTATAGCCACCGAATTCTTCCCTGCCATGCAGTGTTGACCGACTCATTACACCTGGAATATTTTCATAGTTCGTAAGCCGGTTGCTATGACCGTGACCGTGTAAAATCGCCTGAACATTAAATTGTTTGATTAAATCTGCGACTTCAAACCAGTTACTAACCGACTCATCCAGCGGATAATGATTCACAATGAAGACTGGCTGATCGGGATCCGTCATACCTTCAAGAGTTTCTTTTAACCAGCGCAGGCACTCAGGACTCACAAATCCGTCACCCATTCGTAGTAGCGGCCCCTGGTCAAAACCAATGAAGCGAATGCCTTTATACTCAAAATTAAAATGATCATCGCCAAAAAGACTGGCAAATTTTCGGGTACCCGAGGCCGACCATTTTGTATCATGGTTTCCGGGAATAATGTAATAGGGAATATCGACTTCGTTTAAAATCACTTGGGCAGTATCCAGGTTGCCGTCAATATCCAGTTCCGTAATATCTCCGGAGATAATCAGAAAATCTAGGCAGTCTTGTGAATTGACGTCGGCGACAGCCAATCTGAGATCTTCAGAACTGGATCTGGCACCCACATGGGTATCAGTAAACCAGGCAAAATGAAACAGCGGCTCCGCTGATGTTATTACGGTAAAAAAACTGAATAGTATCAGTATCATTTTTCTATCGGTTTTCATTGCTCACCTTTCATTTTGAACCAGTGGAATTCTAAACATTTCGGCGGTTAATGCCAAGTATTATAGTGTCTTGATGCTTGCTTATTGTTCGTTTAGCATCTATTTTTTACTACGATGAAAAATATCCGTGACCGTCTTGACGCCCTCTATTCAAAAGCCGATCAGAAAAATCCTGAAACAGAAACGTCACCAAATATCCGCAACGAATTGAATCGTCTTTTCCAGCATAAAGACGGTGCTAAATACTTCCCAAAGTCCAATATCGAAAAAAAAACGCAATCCATTTCCACGGTTGTTCAGGGTTCCTGGATCAATACTCACTTCGGTGACATTTTCCGGGCAGAGTACCGCTATGATTTAAGCGAACCCTATGGCAATTTAAACATGAGGCAAATCTTTTCGCTGGACAGCCAGCTTCTCCCGGAAGTATTTCAAATCAGCATCCCGGTCAATCCTCAGCGTCTTCTGTTTATTGACACCGAAACCACCGGACTAAGCGGCGGAGCCGGCACAGTTGCATTCATGGTCGGTCTGGGCTTTATCGAAAGTCACAGTTTTATCGTTCACCAGTATTT
>CAZAKB010000250.1:0-3251 GCA_964485475.1 uncultured bacterium | reverse complement strand
CTGCAACCCTCTGCTTAGAAGGCAGATGCTCTATCCTTTGAGCTATCGGGGCATTATCAAAAATTGATATTGTAGCAGTATAAATCTATTGGAGATTTAAGACTTCGTATTTTAAAGGATCTTTTATTGGTCGGGGTGGCAGGATTTGAACCTGCGACTTCCTGCTCCCAAAGCAGGCGCGCTAACCGGGCTACGCTACACCCCGAAAATCACAATTTTGAAAGCCTGCTAAGTTATTTTAACAGGGAAAGAAAGTCAAGATTAAAAAGGTGGTGGATTTATTGACAAAGTAGGTAAAAAAGTGTATCTTAAATTGATTTGTATGCCGATGTCAACAATACAACCTGGATAATTAACTCAGAAAGCTGAACAAATGGCGCTGGATTCGAACAGAGCGTTAAGCAAATATCTGGAAGAGATTGGAAAATACAATCCTCTTACTCCAAATGAGGAAATCGAACTAGCACAGAATGCAAAAGCCGGCGACCCGAACGCACTCAAAAAATTGACGGAATGCAACCTGCGATTTGTCGTTAGTGTTGCCAAAGATTATCAGGGGCAGGGATTACCACTTACTGATTTAATTAACGAAGGTAATCTGGGGCTGATTAAAGCGGCAGAACGGTTTGATGAAACCAGGGGTTTTAAATTTATTTCCTATGCCGTCTGGTGGATTCGCCAGTCTATTTTACAAGCACTTGCGGAACATTCACGAATCGTTCGCTTGCCGCTGAACAGAGTTGGAACAATTGGAAAAATTACCAAGGAAGCAGAGATTTTAGAGCGGCAACATGAACGGGCACCCAGCCAGAGTGATATTGCTGAAGGTCTTGATATGCAAACCAGTGAAGTTTCCGATGCAATTCGGATTTCCCGACGACATCAATCGCTGAATGCGCCGTTTCGTGATGGTGAAAAAAACTCCCTGATTGATGTAATCAGAGATGATGCCCAGCCTATGCCGGATTTTCGCTTGATGGGCGAGTCACTAAAAATGGAAATCAGGGATGCTTTGCGGACACTTAAGGAGCGAGAAAGGGATGTGATCAGGATGTATTTCGGAATCGACCGGGAATACGCATTAACATTAAATGAAATTGGCGAAGAATTTAACCTTACACGAGAAAGAGTTCGCCAGATCAAAGAAAAAGCCATTCGACGATTACGACATAAGTCCCGAAGTAAAAAATTAAGGGTTTATCTTGGATAAGTGTCTCACCACCTTAATTTTGAGCAAGTAATAATAGAACAATTAATAGTAAATAACTCACCGGAAGAGACGAAGGTTTTAACAGTGATGGAGAAAAAATGTTAATCGAGAGTTTATCAGGTGTCAGAGGATACGAATCCGAATTGAATGAGGATTTTATTAGTGCCTATGCTTATGCTTTTGCTGAATTGTGCAAAACCGAAAAAATATTAGTTGGTCGTGATACCCGACAGAACGGTATTCCAATCAAATCAACACTAATAGATGCTTTAAAGAAAGCCGGGAAAACCGTGATTGATCTCGGTATTTGTCCCACACCAACCGTTCAGTTTGCAGTTGAGGATCATGAAGCCAGCGGTGGAATAGTCATTACTGCCAGTCATAATCCCCTGCCCTGGAATGGTCTGAAATTCATCGGTTCAGATGGAATATTTCTCGACGCAGATGAAATGAGACAATTGAAATATAGACGAATTGAAATTGGCAAACAGATGTTCTGCCCCATAGAAAAATCCGGTTCGATTGATACCTATGGCCGAGTTGTAGACGACCATATTGAATCTGTTTTGGCATTACCATACCTCGATGAAGATATGATCCGGGAACGTGGCTTTAAAATAGTCGTCGATGCGGTTAACGGCGCCGCGTACCGGGCGGTCCCGGAACTGCTGCGCCAACTTGGATGTGAAGTAATTGAACTGAATTGTCATCCTGACCAACCGTTTCCCCGAAGCCCGGAGCCGTTGCCTGAAAATTTACTGGAATTGAATAGAGCTGTTCTCGATAATAAAGCGGATATTGGATTTGCCATTGATCCTGATGGCGACCGACTGGCAATAGTATCTGATCTTGGGAAACCAATTTCAGAAGAGTATACGCTTGTCCTGGCGGCGAAACTTGTTTTATCGAAATTTCCGAATCTTGATCAAAAAGTAGTAACGAATTTATCAACAACAATGGCCGTAGATGATGTGGCAAAACAGTACGGTGCGACTGTTATTCGGACGGCAATTGGCGAGATTAATGTCGCTAAGAAAATGCGTGACATCGATGCCGCGATTGGGGGCGAGGGCAATGGCGGTGTTCTGCTTCCCGAAGCCCATTTGGGTCGGGATTCGCTGGTTGCTGCATCCCTGATTCTGCAATTGCTGGCGGAAGAGGCCAAGCCCCTATCAGAATTGATGCAAGAATTGCCACACTATGAAATGATAAAAATCAAAGTTGACCGTGGGAATTTTGAATTCAATGAAATTATTGAAGATTTAAAAAAACTGACCACGTCCGAAAATATTGACCAGCAGGATGGTATCAAGTTTATCTGGGAGGATCGTTGGGTACATTTGCGGCCGTCAAACACCGAACCGATCATTCGGATTTATGCGGAAGCGGCGACGCGGCAGTTGGCGGAAACCACCGCCCAGCCCTTTGTCGATTATTTTAATCAAATCAAATAAGCGAATATTTTTAAATTTCCGTCGAAAAAGTATCGCATCGCTGGTACTTTTTTGTAATTAACTCTTGACAAATGAAATATAGTTCCGTATAATTGAACAGATGTTAATATACAATGAACAAATGTTCAATTTATGAAAAGCCCTAAATCCCAAATTGTCACTATTGTCGAAACCGCCCGGCTTTATTACGAGCACAATTTCAGTCAGCAGCAGATTGCGTTGAAGTTGGGTATTTCCCGGCCGGGAGTGTCACGTTTGCTTCAACAGGCCAGAGATAAAGGAATTGTGAAAATACAAATCACTGATCCGTCCGACAGGGGCACTCTCCTGGAAAGTCAGGTTCGGGAAAAATTTCATTTGAACCGGGTTGTCGTTGTTCCGGATAATGGCGATGACGCAACTATTAAAGACCGTCTGGGATCAATCGCAGCGGGGATTCTGGATGATTATATCCATTCTGGAATGGTATTTGGGATTTCCTGGGGAACGACAATGTTGTCGGTTGCCCGTCATGTAAGTAAAAAACGGTTAAAAGATTTGACGGTGGTGCAACTGAATGGTGGTGTCTCACGGGCGGATTACAATAC
>CAZAKB010000249.1:0-3278 GCA_964485475.1 uncultured bacterium | reverse complement strand
TCACAAATACTAACCAAAGTGCCGCGTATATGCGGACATTGAACCGGAATGCATCGACCGATGTGGATGCAACCTATTTCAATCCGGCAGGATTGACAAGACTTGAAGATGGTCTGCATCTTTCATTAAGCAACCAATCGATTTTTCAGACAAAAACCATAACAAATGGTTACGCTTATTTGAATGACGGAGAATATGTCGGTGATGTTGTTGCACCACTTTTTCCGAATTTTTACCTGGCATACAAGACCGGTAAATTAGCCGTATCGGCAGGATTTGAACCGATTGGTGGTGGTGGAAGTGCAAATTTTGAAACAGGATTACCATCTTTTGAGATGCCGGTCTCAGATTTAGTACCAGGATTACAAGCCCAGGGACAACCAGTTACTGCATATGATATTGACGTAGCTTTTGAGGGATCTTCGATTTATTATGGTGCTCAAGCAAATATCAGTTATAAGATCAACGATATGATTTCAGTGGGAGTCGGAGCGCGTTATGTTGCTGCTTCGAATTCTTATATTGGCCATTTAAAAGATATTGCAATCACCATGGGTGGATCATCAGTACCAGCTCCAACATTTTTTACGGGTGCCGCAGCCCAGTATTCTGCTGCAGCAACCGGAGCAACTACTGCTGCCACTGGTTTGACTGCAGCTGTTACTGGTGGCCAGGTTCTTGGAACTACGCCACTTGCAGCGATGGATGCAGATAGTTCACTTATTAATGGATTACTCGCGTTTGGAATTAACCCAACTGGTTATACCGTTGATAATGCGATTGCTGCTTATACGGGTGCCGCAACTTCTGCAGCAACCTCTGCTGCGCAAATGACTGCAAAAGCAACATTGCTTTCTGATCAGGAAGTCGATGCCAAACAGACCGCCAGCGGAATTACTCCGATTATCAGTGTTTTCCTGACACCAATGGAAGGTCTTGACATTGCTTTTCGTTATGAAGGGCTGACAGAACTTGAACTCGTCAATGATGTCGCTGCAGACAAACAAGCACTAGTCGGATTTGATGAAACGACAGGCGCACCGATTTATGAATTTGCTGATGGAGCAAAAACAAGAGCCGATATGCCAGCGATGGTGGCATTGGGTGTTTCATATAAACTATCTGACGCATTAAGAACTGAATTTGGCCTTAATTATTATATGAATACTGGTGTTGACTGGGCTGGAAGAGAAGAAAATGTTGATAACGGTTATGAAATCGGTCTTTCTGTTGAATACAGCCTGAATGAAAAAATGAAAGCCAGTGTTGGTTTTCTGAATGCCGATGGCGGCGCAAAACCTGACTATCAAACTGATTTAAGTTATAGTCTAAAATCCAATACGATTGGTCTTGGAATAGCCTATAAAGTATCTGACGCCATGACTGTTAATATTGGCGGACTCAATACCTTTTTCCAAGATGACTCCAGAGATGGCGAACATGACTTGGGCGGTTCGGGCTTAATGGTTGCATATACTGAAGAGTATGCTAAAACTACTTTCGGCTTCGCTTTTGGTATTGATTACAAATTTTAATCACGTTGAGATAATCAATTAAATGATAAACAATCGGCAGGGGAAACTCAAATTGAGATTTCCCCTGTTGAATTATTTGAGGGATACGATGAAACGATTACTCGTTTTAAGTTTGGCACTTCTATTTACGGTATCCGTTCTGTCCGCTCAGGAAAAAGAACGTACCGGCTGGGGGTGGGGAGGCGTTCCGGCAATCAACTATAATGCGGATGAGGGATTCGGTTATGGTGTGGTCGGAAATATTTACAATTACGCGGATGGCGGTTATGCTCCTTATTATTGGACCGTTCAACCACAAATCTTTTTTACGACTGGCGGCAAACAGGAGCACTGGCTCTGGTTTGACAGCCCGTACATTCTTGGCAAAGGGATTCGTCTAACTGCAGAATTAAAGATGTTGAAACTGTTATATGATCCATATTATGGAATTGGAAACGAATCAGATTACAATGAGTTGATAATAGAACTTGATGAGGATGAAAATCCGGTAGACCCGGATGAATTTTTAGATGAGCATTATTACACCTATTATCGTGAGCGACTGTCGTTGAAGGCGGATTTCATGAAAGCGTTATCCACTCATGAAAATGGTCGTCCTAAACTGTCAGTATTGCTTGGATTTGGTATTCAGAGTACTAAAAATGATACAAATGGCACTACATCAAAGTTAGCAGTTGATCTAGCAAATAATGTTGTTTCCCAAAAAGAGATTGACGGTGGTTTGACTAATTACATTAAACTTGGTATAGTTCACGATACTCGTGATAACGAACCAGCGCCAAATACCGGGCATTGGACTGATTTTGTAGTTGAGATTTATCCAAAGTTACTTGGTAGTGATTACCAATATTCTCGATTGACCTTAACTGATAGACGCTATTTCTCAATTACGAAAAAAATAGTATATGCCCAGCGACTTCTATTTGAAAATTGTTTTGGTGATGACATGCCTTTTTACGAGATGTCTTTTTATGGCAGTTCTTATAAAGTAAACGAGGGGTTGGGTGGTTCAAAAAGTTTACGAGGTGTGCTTAAAAATCGTTTTTTAGGAAAAACAAAAGCATTTGCAAACCTGGAGATCCGGTATAAATTCCTGGAATTCAGCGCTGCCGGTCAGGATTTTTATCTGGCGACGAATGAATTTCTAGATCTTGGTAAGGTCTGGGGGGACGATGATGAAAGTGATTTGTCTAATATTCATATCAGCTATGGTGCAGGACTGCATATCGGCTGGAATGAAAATTTCATCATCGCAGTCGATGGCGGAACGTCGGATGAAACCGGTCTGCAACTGTATATCGGTCTTGGTTATCTGTTCTAATTCGATAGTCGATTGACATAAATATCGTTTTTCTGTCTGCTTAATTGCTCACTCTATTGCGGGAGGCAATATGTCATTAATTAAGAATAAAAGTGTGTATGGCTGGACCATGTACGATTGGGCCAACTCCGCGTTTGCAACAACAGTTATGGCGGGATTTTTTCCGGTATTTTTTAAAAGTTACTGGAGTGCCGGCGCGGATGTAAATCAGAGTACCGCATTGCTGGGAATGGCAAATTCAATTGCTTCTCTTGTCGTAGCATTGCTGGCGCCGATTTTAGGGGCGATTGCTGATCAAAGTTCCGGCAAGAAAAAATTCCTGATCTTTTTTGCCTACATGGGTGTGTTGATGACCGGATGCCTCTATATGGTCCAATTTGGACAGTGGCTTCTGGCAGTAATTCTATATGTTCTGGGTACAG
>CAZAKB010000248.1:0-3311 GCA_964485475.1 uncultured bacterium | reverse complement strand
TCAAGAGACATCAATACCGATTCAATTATATCGTACATCATAATTTAAAATTTTCCGTTCTTTTTTGGTGGAAGCGATGCCACAGACCGAATCCCGGATTCAAGCCAGAATTCCAGATCTTAATCTCCGGCAATCTCTCTTCGTTCATGATTGATTTTTATCCAGGGTCAATGTTCCCGCTGGATCGATTCCTTCCAGATTTAACAAATGGTCAATGTTGTCAATTATTTCATTTAAACTTTCGAAAAAATGAGTATTATTCTCAAACTTAAAATGTAAAATAGAATCAATATTTTTTTGAAAATCAGCCGGCAATTTTCTACAATTTTCCAAAGCATAAATCAGTACTCTTTTTTCACCCGGATTTGGTAATTCGTTCAAGGCGAATAATACATCAAAATAACTCATAAAAAATGCCGTGATTCTATGGTTAACACTAATTTGGTCATCCCGTTCCACGGCTTTTAAAAGTTGTCCGTAATAGGAAGGAATAACATTTCTCAATATTGGATGATTTTTAGCAATAATTGCCTTTTTTAATTCTAATGGATACGGCCGGTTACATTTTTCCTTTATTTTTTTTAGCCAACCGTTTCGATCAAAGAATATCTTCAAATTCTGAATAGTGAACCAGAAGGAAGTCGAATATCCTATGCTTGCCTGGTATAGCGCGAGGACTTTATTGATTTGATCTTCAATCCAGGAAATTCGCCAATAAATCATGTCAACTTCAATTCCGGAATTGCCATCAATCCACTCATCACCCGGATCCCAGAACGATAGATTCAGGTTCGATTTTGATGGATTGAATTTTTGGATAATATTCATCCGTAACTCAATTGGAATGATTTCATTCGATATGATATAAAGGTCGATATCAGACAGAGAATCATAGGAATCGTTTGCCAGAGATCCCCCCAATCCAATTGCTTCTACGGTTTCAATCTGCTGAAATTCTGCTACAATATTTTCCATTAAACCATGGAAAGACGAATTATTTCGAGTTTTGGGGAATATTTCAGATTTAATGAAGTTCATTTTCCTAAATTGTTATAAGTAGTTTTACAGCCATGATCATAATTGCAATAGCAAGAACATAGCGAATTAGTTTTTCGCCACCTTTTACTGAGGCTCTAGCCCCGAACCAGGCCCCAAGTGCATTACCCGCTGCTAGACAAAGCCCAAAACTCCAGTTTACTTTCCCGGACAGTGCAAAAACCGCCAATGAGGGAATCGTATAAATTAAAACGATAAATACTTTGTGCATGTTTACATACACAAGGCTGATTTTTAGAATATGGTACAGTGCAGCCATGAATAGAAACCCGACCCCAACCTGGATAAAACCACCATAAAACCCGATAAAAAACAGCACAACATAAATCAGCCATTTATGCTTAGATGTTGAAATGTCGTCCTGGTATGTTTGTTTTGTGCGGGGAATAAACATCGTAACAACAATACCGATCATTATTACAGCCAGCAGGCGCTGAAACCATGCATCGGATATTCTGATTGATACCAGAGCGCCAATAATTGCTCCAGGCAGGGTGATATAGGACATTTTCAGGCTTTCGCTGAATTGATGAACGTTCTGTTTTCGGAACGATGAGACTGCAAAAATGTTTTGAATCAGGATTGCCACCCGGTTGGTACCATTAGCCAGCGCACTGTCCAATCCCAGAAAAATCATCGTTGGCAGAGTAATCGTCGAACCGCCACCGGCATTCACATTTACAAATCCGGCAATCGCTCCAACTGCAAAAAGCAGCAGAAATTTCCAGAGTTCATTCATAAATCTTAACTATTTCCCTGTTCGACATGGTGTTTCCTGACTTACCCTTAATTGAAGGGTAAATATAGAGCATTATTCGATAAATCTCAACTGAAAACGAGGGGGTTAAATATATCGGAAATAATTAATGATTTAGAGATTGCACGCAAAAACAGTGACTAAAAACCGGAACGTTATTTTCTTTTGATTTTATAGAGAACCCGGCCCAGGAAACCGCCCTCATTGACTTCAGCGATATAAAGACCGGATTGCATATGAGCGCTACGTTTTAATGCCGGTACTGACAATGACGTTAAAAGCGCATTTGCTTCCCATACTTTTTCACTGTCGGCAAGCAGGATGGGATAATTGTTTTCAACAATTTTTTGAAGAATTTCCTGAAGTGACATGGCAAACCTCTTATTTTATTTTGTTTCGTTTTATTCAGAGAACATGTATTTAGACTGCCAAACTCTAAAAATAGTTGCTTATACCTTAAGATTTATTTACACTATATTCAATATGATAGTCGAAACAGGTTGTTAGATCAATAATTATCAATCATTAATTGCATGAATTTCGGAAACAATGAAACCGCTTATTAAAAAACTCACCCTCTTTCTAGCGGGACTTGGTTTTATCAATACAGTGATGTATCTGGTTTTCGCTTATCCGGTGTTTTACAAATACTACAAAGTTCCGTTGAGTACTTTGGCACAATACTCAAATTTTCTGTTTGGTGATTCCCACGCCCGTGTAATTCATCAACAATATCTGGACAGTAAGGGAATTTATAATTTTTCCTACGGGAGCGACTCCTACATCGACATGTTTTCAAAACTAAATTACCTATATGATCAGAGAATCCACATCGACACCATTTATATTACAGCCGATGAACACACCTTGTCATCCTATCGGGAAGCGCTGAATAATAAAAACCGTTCCATTATTTATACATCTAAAAATACCTACCGTAATTATTATCGCAGAAACACCCTGCTGTACTATCCCGACAAATACATGCGGCGGTATTTTCCATTATTTGAATTAAATAATTCCCAGCTCTTTGTTCGGTATCTGACCACCCGCCTGTTTCCGTCAAAAGATACTTCAGACAATAACTCTCAGACTTGGGCGGATTATCCCAACAAAGACACGGCCTGCCGGCAACGCAAAACCGACCAATTTTCTTCAGACAAAGTTTCAGAGCTATTATCCGATTGCTTAATCGAGATTATCGGTTTATGCCGGCGTAACAACACTGCAGTTATCGGGATTAAATTCCCATTATCAAAGGATTATATCAATATTATTGGAGATTTGAATTACGGCGCGGATAATTTACTTATGAGACAAAATATTCAGCTAATTGATCTAAAACGGGCATTTATTGATCATGATGAATACTTTTTTGATCAGGATCATCTGAATGATAGTGGGGTAGTAAAATTCATCGAATTTCTGGCAATAAATTCACAATAAAAAAAGCCTCCATTTCAGAAGGCTTTTTTAGTAGCGGGGGCTGGATTCGAAC
>CAZAKB010000247.1:1737-3358 GCA_964485475.1 uncultured bacterium | reverse complement strand
CTGGGTGAAACAATTTCCCATACCGGCTATATCATCATGATTTTCCAGATTTTCGTTTCCCGCTGGGCAGAGAAATTCAAGGCTATGCCAACGTTTCTGCTCGGACTCTTCATGTCCGCAATCGGGTTCATTGTGCTCGGCTTGGCAAAAATCAGCGCACCGGCGTTGGTATTCCTGGGGATTTTTCTGTTTGCCATTGGCGAAATGATATCGTCACCGCGGATTCAGGAATACATCACCTGGATTGCACCAAAAGAGAAAGCCGGTCTGTATATGGGCACAAACTTCCTGGCCACCGGACTTGGCGGCGCTCTGAGCGGCATCACCTATACATCACTTTATGGATATTTTACCAATAACGGACATCCGGAAAATATCTGGTATATTCTGGCCGCTCATATGGTTATCGGCATTGCCGTAATTTATATATTTACCCGCACACTGGGTGAGTTTACAGAGTTAGAAGAGTAAATTGTATCTTTGTAAAAGTTCGAAGCAAATGCAGAGTTTCAAATTATACTAATTGCTTAATATAACAGCGCCGGCGCTTATGTAAGCGTTTTTCAAAATGTTTCCACTGCTGTTGGACTTTATTATTCAACTCCAGCTCCGGATTGGACTCAGCGTATTTAATACCGTTTTTCACAAAGCCCTGTCCCATTTTGTTCAATAAAATACCGGCAACGCCTTTTCCCTGGTAATCGGGGAGCACACCAATCAGGTACAGATCGACCACATCGTTCTTTTTCATTGCCCGTAACAGGTGAAAAATTCCAAACGGAAATAAACGACCTTTTGTCTTTTGTAACCCCCGCGACAGTGATGGCATGGTAATTCCAAACCCGATCACTTTGTTCTCTTTATTCAGCACAATTCCAATATAATCAGGAGTAATATATCCTAAATATTGTTTGATGTACGCATCAATCTGCTCTTTCGTCAGGTGCACAACGCCGTATAATTCTTTGTAGGCTTCCTGCAACACATCAAATAACTGATGGGCATAAGGCAAAATGTCCCGTTTAGTTGATTTCGCTTCAAGAACTCTGAAACCATATTTTTCCTGGACCATTTTCGAATAATGTTCAATTTGCTCTGGAAATTTGTCAGGGATTGAAATCTGGTACTCTACCCAGTCCGCATCTTTTGTATATCCAAGTTTCTCAAGATGTTTTGGATAGTAGGCATAATTATAAATACTTGCCATGGTGCCCATTTCCTCAAATCCTTCAACGAGCATGCCTTCATGATCAAAATCCGTAAAGCCCAGGGGACCATGCACCGATTCCGCGCCTTTTTCCCTCGCCCAGTTTTCCACGGATTCCATTAGCGCCGCTGAAACTTCTTCGTCTTCAATGAAATCAATCCAACCAAACCTGACCTGTCGCTTGCCCCACTTTTCTTCATGTTTGCTGTTCAGATTTGCGGTTATACGACCGGCAATTTTACCATCCTTATAGGCCAGCCAGTTTTTTACTTCACAAAATGCATAGGCCGGATTTTTATCAGCGGAAAGCGTATTCAAATCATCCTGAATCAGTGTTGGAACCCAGAACGGATGTCCTTGATATAAAGATAGAGGAAACTTCACAAATTTCTTCAAATCACGACGAGATAGGAC
>CAZAKB010000247.1:0-1637 GCA_964485475.1 uncultured bacterium | reverse complement strand
GATATAAAGATAGAGGAAACTTCACAAATTTCTTCAAATCACGACGAGATAGGACTTCTTTAATTTGAACACTCATGCTCACCTCTCAACCTAATGATTTACCTGTTTGAGTTGATTAAGGAAATAGTATGCTGAATGAGATCTATTCCTCCGGGTGCTCCATGCCCCGGAATAACTGTCTCACATTGGGGAAATTTTTCTAATACTTTTTGTAACGTAAGCGGCCATGCGATAAGATCTGCATCATCGGTAAAGCCCAGAGTTTTTGAGCCGGCAGATCTTACCATACACCCTCCGAAAAGGGTATTGTAGTCGGGCAACCAGACAACAATATTATCAATTGTATGGCCAGCCCCTAAATAACTGCATATGATTTCAGTCTTGTTCTGGTGCAATATTAATTTATCTGTGAATATAATTTCAGGTAATGGTAGATTTTTTTCATCTGCAATCCGGCGCGTCAACTCCATTGCATAGGATGGTATTCCGTTATCGTGAAATGCTTTTAATCCCCCCATACAGTCCTGATGCCAATGAGTAACAATAACCGCTTGAATACCCAATTTCATGGTTTTCGTCAACCAATTTATCAGGTCCCTGGCCTCATCATCATTCCAGGGAGTATCAATAATGATTACATTGTCGTTATCAAAAACAATAAGCCCGTTTGCCGGGACATGTTTATAGGTATCCAGGTCCTCGTAGGACACATGAACGTACAGATTTTCACAAATCTGTTTCAGCTCAAGATTATTGGATATTTTTATTAACTGGCCCTGACCATGACAAATTAAGGAAAACAGGATAAACAGTAATTGAAATCTAAAGATTTTCATTGTGGTTTTGGCTCAATTCAATCAGCATTAATGCACAGGTCACATTATTCTCGAGAATCTTGTTTTCAATACGTTGGGATTTTAAATAATCTTCAAAAATATAGCGTAGACCGGGATAAATATTAATTAATTCTCTCGCTCGTTTGTTAATTTGCTTATAAATATCCTCATTCATATCCAACATATGAGAACTGCTGTAAATAATCGAATCTGAAATTTTAAAGCCACTTCGGCGTATCTGGGTCATGAATTGTGCTTCCGGGAGACAATTGTTATGATAAAAATCACTGCCATCGGGTATATACGCATCATCCAGCAGGATAATTCCATTGGGTCGTAAACACTTTGAAAGTATTTTCAATGTCCTCTGAACATCTCCGAAAACCGGACCAATTGACGCCAAAATGATAATATCATATGTTTCACATTTCTCGACATATTCCCGGATATCGCCTTCCTCAAATTGGCAGCGGTTGGCGACATTCCATTCAATCGATTTTTCCCGGGCAAACTCGATAAACTCGGGAACGGCATCAATCCCTCTGACGATGAAGCCGAACTTTTTAGCCAAAGGTATTGCGACTGCACCCTTTCCGCAACCCAGGTCTAGTACTTTCAGATCCGGATTACAAAAATCCCTGTTCTGTTGTTCTAACAGCCGGATCATCTGATCCGCGGAAGAACCAATTTCCCACAAATCTTTCAGCAGATAGGGAATGTATGGATACAATTCCACATTTTTTCCATCAAGAGACATCAATACCGATTCAATTATATCGTACATCATAATTTAAAATTTTC
>CAZAKB010000246.1:1171-3375 GCA_964485475.1 uncultured bacterium | reverse complement strand
GACTATGATTTTGTTCATAATATTCAACCTTGATTAATGCCTTGATACTTACTCAATGAATATAATTTACAGTTAAAATGCTAATCTCCCACAGTAAATCTTGGTATTTGCATATCCGATTCTCTGCCAGTAAATTTACGTCGGTTGCTAATAACACCTGTGTGGAACAGATAATGGATGTTTTTCAAAAATGCCTTGATTTTAAGGATGCCGAAGTTGCTCGCCAACAGGGTTATTACCCCTATTTTATCCCTTTTTCCGGCGGCGACGATACTGTTATGATTTATAAAGGATCTGAAAAAATCATGATCGGATCCAATAATTATCTGGGTCTGACGCATCATCCGAAAGTTGTAGAAGCTGCCGAAAAAGCTTTAAAGGAATATGGAACCGGTCGTACCGGCAGCCGTTTTCTCAACGGCACCCTAGACATCCATGAGCAGTTTGAAAGAGAGTTGGCGGATTTTACCGGCAAGGAGGCTGCGTTAATATTTTCCGCTGGATTTCTAGTAAATCTTGGAACTATTTCGACACTGCTAAACAAAAAAGATACTGTTATCATTGATCGCCTGGATCACGCCAGTATTATCGATGGTTGCCGCTTATCCGGTGCGACCATCCGGCGCTATCAGCACAATAACATGGCGGAGCTGCGTGAAATTCTGAAGAGCCTTCCTGAAAATACCGGCAAACTGGTCGTTGTCGATGGTGTCTTTTCCATGGAAGGCGATATTGCGCCTTTACCGGACATTTGTAAAATCGTGCAGGAATTTGGCGCCCGTTTAATGGTGGATGATGCCCATTCCATTGGTGTTTTGGGGCCCAATGGTAACGGGACCGCCGCGCATTTTGGTGTGACCAATCAAGTCGATCTGATTATGGGGACCTTCTCAAAATCCTTTGGCGCTATTGGTGGATTCATAGCCGGTGATTCCGAAGTAATTGATTATATAAAGCACAAGTGCCGCAGTATGATTTTTACGGCCAGTTTGCCGCCAAGCGTCGTCGCTTCAACCCGGGCAGCACTGGAGATTATAAAAAACGAACCGGAACGCCGTCGGCGATTGTGGGAAATTGGGGATTACATGCGCAGTGAATACCGGAAGATGGGGTTTAAAACCGGTACCAGCGAAACGCCGGTCATACCCGTGGTGATCGGTGACAATATGAAAACCTTTCTCTTTTGGAAAAGCCTTTTTGAAGAGGGTGTTTACACCAATGCGGTCATATATCCGGCTGTGCCTGGTGATTCGGCGCGCCTGAGAACCAGTTATATTGCCACGCATACACAGAAACAATTGAATTTTGTACTTGAGAAATTTTATAAGATCGGTAAGAGTCTGGAAGTTATTTAAATATCATTTCCCAATAGAAAAAATTGAATAAATCGTTTCTTAAACTCAATTTTCTGATTAGTCCGCTGGATGGAATTGTCCTGTTGTTGGTTTTTTTGGCCGGCTGTGCCGCCCAGGGCCCTCCGGGTGGCGGACCGGTGGACAAAACCGGCCCGGTATTATTGTCAACATTTCCAGAAAACGGAATGGTTAACGTTGACCGTAAAACAGGAGTTGTACTTAATTTTTCTGAAACTATCGAATCCCGTTCGGCTGAGAGCAACCTGGCAATCACCCCCGCTTCCGAACGGCCGGCAATTGTAAAAACAAACCGCAAACGAGTAAACATAGATTTTATGGAGCCACTTCAGGAAAACACAACATACATCATCAGTTTTGGAAGAGGTATCCAGGATTATCAAAAAAACTCTTCAGAAACAAATATAACGCTTGCGTTTTCTACCGGTGATTCGCTTGATTCCGGTACAATCGGCGGAACCGTATATGGTATTCCGAATAAACACAATGCCCAGGTTTGGGCGTTCCGTAAAAAGGAGAGTTTCCCCGATTCGGTTTTGGGCCAATCACCGGATTATAAAACAACTGTTGAAAAAGATGGTCTTTATCATCTGATGAATCTGGCCCGTGGCGATTATCGACTGCTGGCAGTATCAGCTGAGGCCGCTAAAATTGCATTTATTGATGAAAATTGTTTACTGGGAATACCAGTAGTCGATCCGGTAGCGATAAAGCACCGAAACACTGCGGTGACAATGATCAATTTCAGGCTTGGTAAATTTTATCTGAAACCCTTTCGTCTGCTGAAAGCCACCATGGTTGACGATAAAACCGAACTGTTGTTTTCAAGGC
>CAZAKB010000246.1:0-1071 GCA_964485475.1 uncultured bacterium | reverse complement strand
GAGGCGCTGAAAAAGACGATAATCGATAGCTCGATCCAAATAATTAGTAAAGACAGTGTCTTGGTGGATTATTCATCTGTCTGGCGCTGGGACAATTCAATCGAACTCTCGCCGAAAACCCAGTTGGCTTCAGGAATGGAATACCGGATTATTTTTAATTGTTCTGACTGGAGCGATCTGGCTGGTAACCAATTTAAGGATTCCCTGTTTACGGTATCATTCTCAACCGTTGATGCCACCAGTTTTGGAAGTATTTCGGGTAAAGTACATCTCTCGAACCCAGAAATGAATCATCTCATGCTGTCCTGTATTCCGGAAAAGGGCGGCGCTGCCCCGATCACAATTTCAGCATCCGGTTCGGGCACATATACCATTGATTCTCTATTGCCGGGCGCGTACCGTTTTGAGATATGGGAAGATTTGAATGGAAACGGCAAGTGGGACCCCGGTACGCTAAAACCCTTTATACCGGCCGAACCTTATCGCAGTTATTCCGACAAAATTAATGTTCGGGCGCGTTGGGAAACGGCGGAAGTAGATTGGACATATTAATATGGAAATACGATTTTGGAAAGTTGAAGCAGCCGGTAATGATTTTATCATGATCGATTATCGGACCCCATTTTTTTCAGAAAGACTTTCGGATGTGGCAATGCGCTTGACCGACCGGAGACTCGGTATTGGGGCGGACGGGATGATATTAATTGAAAGTCGCCCGGACGCCGATTTTTTTATGGGCTATTATAATGCCGACGGCAGTGGGCCGGCGATGTGCGGAAACGGTAGCCGAGCTTCCCTGTGTTTTGTTTATGAAAGTGGTATTTGTAAAAAAGAGAATTATCGTTTTCTAGCGTCTGATGGTCTTCACCTGGGACGTATTGAGAATGGCAAAGTTTCACTGACGATTAATCAGCCCGGGGACTTTCAGGATACAAAACTCGGTTCCGAAACCGTCTATCTGGTGGATACCGGTGTTCCACATATGGTTCGTTTTTCAGAAAATATCAGCGAGTTGGACATATATGCCGAATCGCCGGCATTGCGCAAGCAGTACAATGCTAACATTAATTA
>CAZAKB010000245.1:0-3386 GCA_964485475.1 uncultured bacterium | reverse complement strand
GTTGAGATGCCGGATCTCTACCGGCTGAATCGTTTGTGCAATCATGATTGCCTCCTTTGAGTTGAATTGTTGTCATTTTCACGTCGAGGCCTCGAGTGCGGGATGGCCTATAGGGGGGTGCGATTATTACTACGTTTCTGTGGTCGGTGATGCAAGCAGGGCAGGGGTCAATATGCCTGTTTCACGACGAGCACAGGGCATACGTCAAATGGGAGTCACCGGCTGGATTTGGTGAATACGCTGTGGGGTGCCTGCTCAGGGTTGGCCTTCACCTGGACCCAGGTATGCGCTTCCTTTCCAAGGTGTAGGGGCCTCGGAACAACCGTTTAGGAGTCCCTTTATATGTATAATCATATTACGCTCTTTGCCCGTGTGTACGCCGTTTACCTTCGTATATAATTGTCGGTCTGAAAGCTTCCCCAAAATAGCGAGCAAGCTATTTTGACCGGCCTATAAGAGCAGATTGAGTGTCTAACGTAGTTCATAGCGACCGGTTGTGTACGATGTAGCCGTCTTTGCCAGCGATCCCAGTTCGTAGCCGATCACAGTGCCTCAATGCCGGCGCGTAGTGGCGTGTACAACACTCTACCAGTTTACGGTAATAGAACGGGCGACTCCACCGTCGACAAAACGGCAGGAACGGAGCATTAATCTATTCCATATACAGATCGTGTTATCGATAGCGCGGCTCCATTGGTTATTTCAAACTGCTCTTTCTCTAACGGTCAGTGTAATGCAAAACGTGTATTGTGAGCACGAGGTAGACGCTCAAACATTGGATGTCGTAACCAACATCCACTGTCTGAGCTTATGTTTAGACTGAAGAAGTCTATCACGATCTTCATTATTGAGGATTTTCCTATATTATGTATATAGGGAATTCCTCAATAATCACTAACTGGTATTACCCATGCTCTTCAGTCCATCTAATACCTTCTGAGCATCCTTTATGTCCCGTGACCAGTTCTTTTTAATTGAGTTAAGTTTATCTTCCCCTGGATTAAATGCCAGTTTGTATTCTTCGATAGTGGGTACTCTGTCTAATTTACAGTATTTATATATGTATTTCGTAAGTTCTATCAATCTCTTTTTATTATAACGATCCTCCTTTTCGGGTGCTTGATATTGGCTTTTAAACTTACCGAGGCATATCGCATTTGGTTGCCACTTCTTAACTTTACATCCTGGAAATAACGCAATCAATTCATTGAATATATCATCATTATTAACGGTCAGATATACATTGGTTGGTTCATCGCAATTGTAGTTCCGATGTTTTATTCTCAATATATCTTGATACAATTCTGTAACTCGTAAATGATAGGAGTATTCTTTTACATTGGAATCATCGATTATAGATCTTTTCAAATTAGCATCAGGCTTTTTACCAGTGGAAGCCCAGTAATTAAGATAATAATCCATATGGTCCCAGGTATTCATTCCAAATATAAACAGATTGACACACTCACGATAGTCGTTTTTCCCCCTTAGATTCCCAAAATGATCGATCTTGAGGTTGTTGGTAATGGGTATGATTTTCTTGATCTGTTCTGTCCTATCCTTCTTTTTATCTTTATTTGAATACGAAATTATTAATGATTCCTTGCCCTCTGACAATTCCGGTATATCTTTTACAAGTTCCTCAAATGTGGAGTAGTTTTTATCAAACACCGATTTAGATAGCGATGTTGTGTTCCTGTGAAATGTCAGATTGTCGAAACTCCGCATTTCTCTCAGGATGCATTTATCATAATTATATACATGATAGCTGGGGTCAAGCATTCCGGAACCATCGAGGATGATGATCCGTTTGGCTTTTCCTTCAATCTTCCGCAAAGTAGATGCGGCTAACTTTTCAAATGTGATTTGACGAATATACCCGGATCGTATAATCTGTTCTATCCACTCCAGAACATTTTCACGATTCCTTTTCGTATCATTTATTATATATGGTTTCTTCTTCCATCGGTTTTTGAATGCATCAGAAAAGTGCCAATCTGTTTGCAGGGGTTCCGTATTACGGTCATCGTAGAATTCTGGACTCAACAGTTGAAAAGTATATTTGTATTCGTCAATATCCTCGTCAGTAAAATGATCTTTATTATCTCTTAGGTGTCTAAAACCTTCTTCCAGTATATTGGTTGTTAATATAAAAGAAGATATTAACTGCGGATTCTCATCGATGAATATATGATCCCTTTTCCCTCTGGTGCTTTTTAAATACTTATCAAACGTATCATCTGAAAGAGAGTGCTTAAATCGATTAGTCGTTATGATTAATATCGGATACTTTTCAAGTGATTCCTCTTTTTTTAACACATCGCAATTTGGGAACTTCCGTTTATATTTACATTCTGTACATTTCCTCCAGTCATTCTCATAATCTGTATATCCAGCCAGGCATTCACCATCTTCTTTAATTACTGAATACATGGACGGCAACAGCATACAGATATTATTCTTATCTGGATCTGGATCTATATCTCTCGCAATTCGTTTACCCTCTTCTATGAAATTAGTTACGATAAGTGCTCTGAAATCCGGATTGGTTTTCAATCGATATTTGATTGATTGTACGAGCATTTCTGTTTTACCCAGCCCTGGTCGAGCGGATAATACAAATGGTTTCTTTATTTCCTCATCGCATAACAACAATTGGGCCATTGGACGGCCTATCCGCATCATCCAGTAATCATCATCAGCAAAAGGAAAGTTATTAGCGACGAAATAGTCATTTGCTTTCATGCACAATGCATTAACATGCTTGTTATTGTATTTCAGGAAGAGATTATTTAAACCACCTTTGGATAAATGATTATAAACACATTCAGCTGCGATTTTAGACTTCTCTTCTTTTGTAAAGATCGGCAGTTTACCCTTACTGTATTGCTCCCACTGTTCTTCTTGCTCAATTGCTTCATTAATATCATCAATGTATTGATTCTGCACTGCATTGGTTTTACAGTGATTCCACAATTCATTATTCCTATTAAGCATGAGTACAACATCGGATTTCATTCTATCTTTAATAGTATCACGAGGTGTGCCATCGTCGGGGTAATCAGGATGAGTACTATTCACGAATGGTTTAAATAGTAATTGATTGAACGAATTCTCATCTCGATCGTAAATATTGATGAATATGCGGTTTGAATAATCGGGATCGAATTCAAATACATCGGTGACTTTTGGCACAGTGGACTCCTCCGGCAATTAGTCATCAGGTTCAATTTTCAGTACTAAGATTATCATCTACACATAACTATTCCAAGATATAAATAGAAAGTGCTATTCTGATTTATACCTAGCGCAATGATACAATTGGGTCCTGTCATTTTCCATTGCTTATTATTCGCTCATTTGTTAAAATGTAATGACTACGGACG
>CAZAKB010000244.1:0-3407 GCA_964485475.1 uncultured bacterium | reverse complement strand
TTTGCGATCGGTGATATCCTGAAGAACACCGAAGACGGTTTGTTTTTCTTTGTCATATTCTGCAATGGAGTGAATATCCAGAACAGCGCCGTCGGTTTTACGTTTAATTTTGAATTCAATATCATAAGGCTGATCGTTTTTGATCAGACCTAGAAGCATATTATCCAATGTGTCGCGGTATTCCGGCAACGGAATTTGCTGAACGTTTTCAATTGTCCATTCATCGTCACCAAGACCATAAATTCGCCGCGCTGAATCAGAAGCCCAGACCGAGCGGGATTTCATGTCAAATTCCCAATAGCCGATTTTGGCGATCTTCTGAGCGTTTTCCAACAGCAAATTGCTATGAAGCAATTGATCGACTGCCTCCAGACGGTCAGTGACATCCCGGATCGTGCAGATAATTCCGTCAAATTGCGTGTCCCTGATTTTTGGGATCAGCCATCCGTTTTGCCATGTGTCCCGGCCAGCCGGCGTTTTCACCTGTGTTTCATACCAGACCGGTTTGAGAGTCTTTTTCGCTCTTATATAAAAGGCATTAAATTTATTTGTTGTTTCATCGGGAAAATCGGCCAGAACATTATTTCCGATTATTTTATCTCTGGAGACTCCAGCGATTTTTTCCATTCCTTGATTGACGTAATAGATGACATCGTCTTTGTCGGAAACCCAGATACCATCCTGGATATTTTCGGTAATATCTTCATAAAAGCGATGTGTATTAATGATTTTTTCTTCTGCAATTTTTCGCTCGGTTATATCCAGAAATGATCCGACCAAAGTTATCGGTTTTTTTTGATCACCGTAACTGATTTTACCTCTTGAGTGAACCCATCGGATTGTCCCGTCGGGATGGACGATTCTCTTTTCAATGTCATAGGGATCCCCTGTTTTTATTGAATTTTCAATCGCCCGAGAAGCGCGCTCGCGGTCATCAGGATGGATAATTGTGAATCCGATTTCTGATGATGGTTCTATGCTGCCAGGTTCATAGCCACAGATCCGGAAGAACTCATCAGACCAGACACTTTTACCCGTCGCTAATTCCATTTCCCAGCTGCCGAGATGGGCGGCTTGTTCAGCGTTCATAAATCGTTTTTCGCTATTTTGAAGGTCTTGCTCTATCAGTTTGCGCGGGGTGATGTCATTAAAAGTGCTCAGAACAAACGTCTGTTCCGGTGAACCGTAGGCCAAAAATGTGTTGGATGTTCCCATCCAGATTGTCTGTCCGTTCCAAAGGGGCAGTTCTGTTTCAAAAGTGTCTTTGATTGTATGATTCTTAAATCGCTTCTGGTAGGTTTCGAGAATCTGTTCTCCGGGAATCTCTTTATACACTAGCGAAAAAGGGTGTCCAATGACTTGGTTAATATCCTTTGCGAACAGATTGCAATATATTTTGTTTGCCATGACAACATTGCCCGAACTGTCGGTCAACCGTAGCCCGATGGGGGAATTTTCCCAGATCAGCCGGAGTTGTTCTTCGGAATTGTACAGGGCAATTTCAGCCTCTTTGCGTTCGGAGATATCCTGGAAAATACCCAGCAATAATTCCTGCGGATGATCCTCAGAATTAAAAAAAGCATTGGATACATTCAACCAAATCTTTGTTCCGTCCCATAATGTTAATTCAGTTTCGAAATGAGTTTTAATTGTTTTTTCATTAAAACGTTTTGAATGGCTGGTCAGGATGTGTTTCTGATTGGATTTTTGATATACGATTGAAAGTGGTTTTTCCTCAAGTTCCTTGCGGGATTTTTTAACCAGTTTACAGTAGGCTTCGTTAACCCGGATTATTTTACCATTGGCGTCGGCGAGGCGTAATCCAAGGGGTGAGTTTTCCCAGATCAGCCGGAACTGTTCCTCGCTCATCTGGAGTTCTTTTTCGATCTCTTTTCGATCCGTGATATCCAGACTGTATTCCAGCACCAGGGGCGAACCGTCCGTATCAGTAAAGGGGAGATCGTAGGCCAGATAGGTTTTACCATTTGACAGTGTATATTCATACTTTATGGGAATTCGTGTTTTAAACACGTCGAAGGTTGGGCAGTCTTTGCAGGACCTGGATTTGTCATGAATGAGTTTATAGCAGGGCTTTGTGAAATCCGGGCCGTATTCATCGGTGAAGCGTTTATTGGCAAATTTGATGGTGTGGTCCGGCGCCAGCAGATAAACGATGCCAGGCAATTGATCGAGCAGTTGAAATAACCGTTCCCGTTCGGCAAGAACCTGCTCTTCATTCCGCCGGCGTTCCAGTACCAGTGAAAGTAATTTCGCGAGATTTTCCATGAGCTGGAGTTCATAGTCACCGGGTTTGTGTTTGTACTTATAATAGAGGGCGAAAGTACCTAACACGGAATTATCTTTTGAAGAAAGGACTGGTTGAGACCAGCAGGCTTGAAATCCCTCGGCCAGTGCTTCGTCGCGAAGTTGGGCCCAGCGGGGATCGGCCGTAATATCAGTCACAATAATACGTTTGCCGGTGTAGGCGGCAGTGCCGCAGGAGCCGGCTTTCGCGCTGACGGGGAATACATTCACATGTTCTTTCCATTTATTGGACAAGCGGGGTCCGGAAACCAGGTGAATATGCTTGTTGTCAGGCATCATCAGAAATATTGATGAACTGGCATCAGGCAGCAATTCATCAACCCGGTTGGTGATGTCGTCATATACTTTTCCCAGGGACTTGCCCCTGGTCACCTTTTCCAGGATTTCGCGGTTGAGATTCCAGAGGTTATCGATTTTTTTCCTGTCGGTAATATCCCGGCATGTGTACAGAACAGATCCTTTGCCAATGGCAACCATTTTGACGGATATCAGCAGATCATGTTTATTTCCCGATTTGTCGGTAATCCGGTACTCTATGTTTGAAAATTCGCCCGATGTTTTCAGTTCTTTTATATCGATCACTTGTCCACCGAGCAGATTGGAGACATTGCCCATTTCAGCGACTTTTTCTTTATTGTATCCGAAAATTACCTCGGTGTTTGGACAGATAAAGGTGAAATTACCGTTATCATCGGTGACAAAAACGGTATCTGATATATTGCCCAATGTAAGACGGTAGAGATATTCACTGATGGCGACCGCATCCTTGGCCGTTTTACGATTGGTGATATCCCGGGTCAATCCCCAGGCTCCAACTGGATTGCCGGAATCGTCAGTCTGGAGATAAAGAGATACTTCCACCGGGAAAACAGTGCCGTTCTTGTGAATATATTCTTTTTCAAAAATGCCGGAATAGCCTCTTTTTAGTAATGTGTCGCCAATTATCGTTTTTTCAAAATCATGCCATTTCTCAGGCGTCAGTTCCTTGAAGGTTTTTTCTTTGAGCTCCAATGCTGAATAACCGATCATACCCAGAAAGGCCTGATTACATTCGATGAAATGGCCGTCCATATCCGTGGATA
>CAZAKB010000243.1:0-3409 GCA_964485475.1 uncultured bacterium | reverse complement strand
GAAAACAATAACGCTGATCAATTAAAAAATAGAGATCAAGTCCCGATCCGGATGGTTGGGACTTTTTCTTGTTGTTTCAGAAAATACATTCATCGTAATGAATTATTGAAATCCTCGGATGAAAAGCAAATTAGTACGAAGATATTTTTATTCGATTTGCAGATCAATTGAAGATGATTTCCTCGACCCAATCCAGATTCGCCCATTATCGATAAGTCGAGCATCTTTGTCAATATTTACCGGATTAGCGAGAGTGAATTCCCCAATATAGTGCCCTGGCTGAATACGCGGATAACCACGCAACCGAACGGTTCTGGTCATCGATTGTCCGCTGGGTATTTTGGTAAACCAATCCGTTTCCCAACGGTCATAAGGTTCCGGTGTAATAACTGTTTTCTGTGAAGACCAGTAATGAATGTTATTGTCCATACTCCGGAAATTTACACCGTTCGTAAAGTAATGAAACAGCGCAGTTCCCATTCTGTCCGGATCGATTACCCATAAATCATCGGAATCTTCGTTAGTAAATGTATAGGTATACTCTACCGTAGCCGTGTCAGTATTGTCAATAATTTCCACAGTATCCAGTTCAATTTCCAAACCGCCATGATACAATCCCAGATCAATCAAGGCTTCTCTGACATCATCATTGAATCTGGCATCGTCATCTTCGATCCTGGCTTGTGACAGTTGAATGACATCGTCAGGATAATTGGAAAGACAAAATTCATCAATATATGGAACCACTGGCATTGAGCAGAACACAATACTATGAAACGATGCCAGGTAGGCACGGGTTTCTCCGGTAGTAATAATAAAGGGCCTGTTTCGCATCCAGACAGGAATTATATATAATTCATTATCAAAGCCATTAAAATAATCACTTTTGTCCGTTTTCAAATAGATACAATGACTTGAAAAATCATAGAATTCAATGTCTTCCTCCGTTATCCAGGCAGTCTTTTGAAGTATAAGTATATCAATATCCGTCTGCCAAACATCACTGATCGTCAATGTTGTATCCTCTAAAAAATATATTCCAAAATGGACATTATCGGACGTCTGGGGATCGCTGGTTTCTGTACAGGCAGAAAACAGAACAAAACCAATTAAAAGGGCTAGATAATGTATTTTTACCAATATTCTGAGTCGATTCAACGCATTCATCGATTAAATCCTCCCTGCTGACATTATTATATCAAAATTCAGAGTAAATATCAATAAACGGTGTTATTATCAACTAAAATCACTTCAGTAAAATACCTTTTTTAACACCAATGAATTCATCAGTCTCAATTTTGAATAAATAGACGCCCGAAGTATTGTCCATGGCATTCCACCGGATCGTATGAAATCCTTTCGATACCTGTCCATTTACCAGTGTCTGAATTAGACGTCCTTTCAAATCAAAAACTGTAATAGTGACTCTGCTTTGATGTGGAACGGCGTAACGAATCATTGTCTCGAAATTGAAAGGATTCGGGTAAATTTGACATAATCCGTATACCTCAGGGAGAATGTCGTATGGTTCCGCTATTGACGTTATTCCACCGTTATTTTCAGTATAAAGGATCGTCCCTGAAGCGCCGCAAATCCAACTACGATCATTATCGATACATACGACTTCACTTAACATGTTCGATGTCGGGAGTTCTGCACGGTTCCAGCTGACGCCACCATCGCTTGAGTAAGCGATGTAACCAAAATACCAAAAATCCTTGGTTTCAAAACCAACGACCCAGCCGAAATTCGGGTTTGCAAAACATATATCCATGATCGAGCAATTATTGGGGCTGGTAGAATTTAGCCAGTTTTCCCCGCCATCGCTTGTTCGCAATATAATATCCCCGCCGGCAATCCAGCCGATCTCCGGAGTGAGGAAACAGATTGTGTTTAAATACCGGTCGGTACTACTTGGGATGGTTTCCCAGCTACTGCCAGCATTCGTGGTTTTTAAAATAACGCCTTTGTTGCCGGTGACCCAACCGGTTTCAGAATCTGTAAAACAGATCGCGGCCAAACGATCGTCGGTGCCAGTCTGGATTTTGTGCCAGTTTACGCCGCCGTCCGCAGTCCGGATAAGTGTCCCCCCTTCGCCAACAATTATACCGGTATCGGCATTTAAAAAGCATACATCGAAAAAAGTGCCGCACCCCAACAGATCATCAATGGGTTGCCGGGACCAGTCAGCACCCGCATTATTCGTTTTCAGAACCGTATTTTCATAGCCCACCGCCCAGCCATGATCATAATCCGGAAAAAACAGGGCAGTCAGACAAGGACAGGATTCAATATTTTGCACGCTCCAATTCTGCCCTCCATCGGTTGTTTTAAATATATTCCCATTCGCGAAAGGAACCTGAGAACCCGCTGCATATCCGACATTCCGATCCAGAAAAAACAGGGCAAAAAGGTCACCCGATGGAGCACTGGATTGCCGTTGCCAAGTTTTACCGCCATCAATAGATTTTTGAATAATACCCGATTGTCCAACGGCCCAGCCCTTTTGCGAATCAATGAAAAATATCGACAGCAGTTCCTGTTCGTAATAATCGGAATATTTTGTCCAGTGATTACCGCCGTCAACGGTCCGCAGGACATGGCCATAACTCCCGCAGGCCCAGCCGTGATTTTTATCAGTAAAGCAAATTTTCACCAAACTGCGATTCAGAATCCCGGTTTCGCCGGTGACTCGCTCAACCCAGGTCTCGCCGCCATCGGTCGTTCCGAGAATCATTGTGCCCCATGTTTCAGAACCGGCGATCCAGCCGGTCAGCGAATCGGTAAAACAGACTGACGTGCAATACCAGTCGGATTCGGAAGGATACAGCGTCCAGTTTTCCCCGCCGTTTGTTGTCTTTAATATTTGCAGAGATCCGACAACATAACCTACAAGAGCATCATTAAAGCAAATCGACCGCAACGGTCCGGGTGAGTAATAGCCGATCTGTTTATCCCAGCTTTTTCCACCGTCTACTGTTTGCAAAATCGATACGTAGCCGTCCTTCCCGCCACATACCCAGCCGGTATCGCTATTGATGAATGTAATATCGTAAATGTGAATATCGGCCGGGCTGGTTTGACTGTCCCAGTGCTTGCCACCATCGGAGGTCTTCACAATAATCCCGTCCTGACCCGCAGCCAAGCCATTGTCATTATCAAAAAAATACAGGGAAATCAGGTCCTTTTCAGTACTGGCGGATTGAATTGACCAGCTTGATCCGCCATCACCTGTTTTTAAAATCATACCGTGATCCCCGACCGCAAACCCTACATCTTCACTTGGAAATGCGACCGACCATAGTATGTTCCCCTGTGGCGACGGGTTTTGCCAGTTCCATTGTCCAAAACAGAAACCGTTCAAACAAAGAAAGAGTATAGTAAACCTGCTTTTCATTTTATCACTCCA
>CAZAKB010000242.1:0-3438 GCA_964485475.1 uncultured bacterium | reverse complement strand
GATGGATATATATCGGTGGAATCCACAATTGGATTGGGCACGGTTTTTACCGTGTATCTGCCCGCTGTCGACAATTGGTAGATGAAGTAAAAATCAACTTGTGAATCCGTGACCGGAAAGGAATAAGTATGGTAAAAAAAACAGGTATCACCATATTGATTCTCTGGATTGTTGTTTTCGCTGCATGCACCCGCCAGATTTACCAGGCCGCCTATCCAACTTTAAATGACGGTGTTTACGATACGGAATTTCCATACAGGAATTGCTCGAAAGAATTAAAGCGGATCGGCGATACCGTGAAAATGGTTAATTCAATTGCATATTATAAAAGTTATATTTTTGATGAAACCAGCCAGATATTACACCGAAACCTTACTTCTGACGTTCTTGAAAATAGCGCTACGGGTCATATCTTTTTTAATAATTCCACATCCGGAACTGCCACAATCATTTTTCATGAAGATCATCGGCTGGCGCTTCTGTCCTGTGCCCACGTTGTCAGTTTTCCCGATACGATTGTCAGTTATTTTACACTGTCAAACGGCCGGCCGAGTATGTTTATTCAATCGGTTGCCGTAAAGGAACGCCAATCCAATTACGTGACGGATTTGTGGAAAATTCCCGAGGTAGACGTTCTTGCTACCGACGCTGCCAATGATATTGCTCTGCTGGGAGGCTATCTTCCTGGCCCCGATTTACCTCTGATACCGGTGTTTGATTATCCCTTTGGCAGCGCCAAAAAGCTCGAATGGGGCAGTTTTGTCTACCTGTTGGGCTTTCCCAGAGGTTACAAACTAATTACCCGGGGAATCGTCAGTGATCCGAATCGCAGTAAAACCGGCGAATTTATCATAGATGCACTGTTTAATCGTGGCTGCAGCGGTGGACTGGTACTGGCCGTCAAAGATGGGGTTCCCAACTTTGAATTTGTCGGAATTGCCCGGTCGGCAGCGGCAGAATATGAGTATGTTATTCGCCCTACGAGTAGCTTTGATCAGACAAAATTTGATTTGAATTTTCCATATACCGGTGACCTGTTTGTGGATTATAAAGCCAATATCAATTATGGCGTCACCCACATTGTGCCGGTGGAACAGATTCAGGAATTCTTCAAAGACAATAAACGGCAGCTATTGGATAAAGGCTATAATTTTTCAAAATTCACTGGCGATTAACAAGTAACATTGTTCAATACTGCATCTATCATTTTCTCAAGCGTCTGATTTAAATACATTACATTTGGCCTAAAGGCCGGAGCAGCGGATTTTCTTGTAAAAGTTTATAGAAAATCCTAAATTCGGTGTCCGGTGACTCATGACGGAGTTACACTTAAAATAGAGGATAATTGACCAAATTGAAAAACTAAACCAAAAGGAGTTTGAAAATGGCAACTAAAATCGCTATTAATGGTTTTGGACGAATAGGAAGAGCTTTTATACGTGCATCAAAAGAGTTGAACAAAGATTGGGAGATTGTTGCGATCAATGACCTCACCGATGCCAAAACGCTGGGTGCTTTACTGAAACACGATTCCGTTCATCGTAAATTTCCCGGAACCGTCGAAGTCGATGGAAATTCTATTGTTGTTGACGGTAAAAAGATTCCGGTGTTCGCCGTAAAAGACCCGGCCCAGCTGCCCTGGAAAGAACTGGGTGTGGATATTGTCATTGAAGCTACCGGTGTTTTCCGGAAAAGAGCCCAGATCGCTGCTCACTTGACCGCCGGCGCGAAAAAAGTTGTCCTGACTGTACCGGCCAAGGACGAGATAGACGGAACAATTGTTTTGGGCGTGAATACTGCTGATTATAAGGGTACAGAGGAAATCGTATCTAACGCTTCCTGTACCACCAACTGTGCTGCTCCTATGGCGAAAGTGATCGTCGACAACTGGGGAATCAAACAGGGGTTTCTGCTGACAATTCATGCTTATACCATGGATCAGAATCTGCTGGATGCTCCGCACAGCGATCTCAGAAGGGCCCGTGCGGCTGCAATGTCGGTAATTCCTACATCAACAGGCGCTGCAAAAGCCATCGGAAAAGTTATTCCCCAGATAAAAGGCAAAATGGACGGTGTCGCTTATCGTGTTCCGACTCCTGATGGCTCGCTGGTGGAACTGGTTCTTGAATTGGAAAAACCAGCCACAACAGAAGAGATTAATGCTGCAATGAAAAAGGCCGCAGACGGTCCACTCAAAGGCATTATGCTGTATACTGAAGATGAATTTGTGTCCACCGATGTGATCGGCGAACCCTATTCCGTTACCTTTGACTCCAAAATGACAAAGGTTTTACCTGACGGACTGATCAAGGTCTCCGGCTGGTATGATAACGAATACGGTTACACTTGTCGGGTCGTTGATCTCGTTCAGTTGATGATCGACAAAATGTAAATGAGGCGTTTGTCTAGTTGAAAACAGTAAACTTTATTTTTGGATTACATAATCATCAGCCGGTAGGCAACTTTGACTTTGTGGTCGAAGATGCCTACCAGCACAGCTATCTGCCCTTTGTGGAAGTAGCTGAAGATTTTCCATCGATTGCCCTGACATTTCATTTTAGTGGTTGTCTGCTGGAATGGCTGGAAAGCCATCATCCGGAATATCTGGACAAGATTGCAGAAATGGTAAAACGCGGAAATGTTGAAATTATCAGCGGTGGTTTTTTTGAACCGGTGCTGGCCGTTATCCCCGATGCTGACAAAGTCGGCCAGATTAAAATGATGAATGACTATATTCATCAACGTTTCGGATATGAACCCAAAGGACTCTGGCTGACAGAGCGGGTTTGGGAACCATCCCTGGCAAAACCGATCGCCGAGGCCGGGATTAAATACATTACTGTGGATGATTACCATTTTCTGGGAACCGGTAAAATGGAAAAGGACCTAACCGGTCATTTTATTACCGAAGAACAGGGATATGGGCTGTCGATATTTCCGATCAGTCAAAAGTTGCGTTACGCAATTCCATTTAAAGATCCACAGGAAACGATCGAGCATCTGCGACAATATGTTACCGATGATGCCAGCAATGCCATCGTTATGGCTGATGATGGAGAAAAATTTGGGGTTTGGCCCGGCACATATGAGACTGTATTCGAGCAGGGCTGGCTCCGTGATTTCCTGAAGACACTGGAGGAAAATAGTGATTGGCTAAAGACTCAAACCTTTGCGGATTACTATTCCGGGCATTCGCCCAAAGGCCGGATTTACCTTCCGACGGCGTCCTATTTCGAAATGAGTGAGTGGTCTTTGCCCTGGGAGGCCGGCGAGAAATTTAGTGATCTGGTTAAGGAATTTGAACATCAGGAACGTAGCGATGAGGTTAAACCCTTTATCAAGGGCGGCATTTGGCGCAATTTTCTGTTCAAATACGATGAGTCCAACTGGATTCAGAAAAAGATGCAGTATCTGTCCAACCGCTATCATGGAATCGAC
>CAZAKB010000241.1:0-3552 GCA_964485475.1 uncultured bacterium | reverse complement strand
GTTCTGTACCCCACCATAGAAAACACCGTAAGTTGATTAAAATGGCGAAGGGATACCGTGGTTCCCGGAGCAAATTGTTTGTAAATGCCAAAGATGCTATTGAGAAAGCATTGCAGTACGCCTATCGTGATCGGCGTGTGAAAAAACGGACGTTTCGGGGACTTTGGATTGCCCGTATTAACGCAGCCGTGCGCCCATATGATTTGTCCTACAGCAAGTTTATTCACAGTTTAAAGATCAAAGGTGTCAACCTCGATCGAAAAGCACTGGCCGATATCGCTGTAAAAGATCCGGAAGGATTTGAAAAACTGGTTGAAATGGCAAAGGCTTAAATCATGGGCCTTCTGGAACGAGTTAACGAGGTCCACGATCAGTTAAATAAGGATCTCTCGAATGTCCAGAACACATTTCAGTCAGTTGAAGACCTGCGTTTAAAGTACCTTGGAAAAAAGGGGATAATACCAGACCTTTTTCGTGATTTTGGAACACTTGATCCAAATGAAAAGCGTGAAGTCGGCAAAGTACTAAATATACTGAAAAAATTGGCTGAAGAGGGTATTCAGAAAATATCTGATAGATTGGTTGATTCTGATTGCCTCAATACCGGATTTGATTACACCTTACCAGGATTTCCGTTTAAGCCGGGACACTTGCATCCGGTGACCCAGACAATGAATCGGATATGTGATATCTTTCGGGAAATGGGATTTGTGACGGAGTTTGGACCGGAAGTCGAAACGGATTTCAATAATTTTCAAGCATTGAATTTTCCGCCGAATCACCCGGCCCGGGACATGCAGGATACTTTTTTTATTGATGACGATATTCTGCTACGGACACACACATCACCGATACAGATACGCACAATGATGAAACAGAAACCCCCAATCAGGATTCTGGCACCCGGTCGGGTCTATCGCAATGAAGCGATCAATCCGCGCAGTTATTGCGTATTTCACCAGGTAGAAGGTCTCTATGTTGATGAAAATGTGACCTTTGCCGAATTGAAAGTGACCATCGAAGTTTTTGCTAAAAAGTTTTTTGGTAAAGATGTGAAATTACGTTTTCGGCCAAGTTATTTTCCGTTTACGGAACCCAGTGCTGAGGTAGACATATCCTGTATCATCTGTGGCGGTACGGGCTGCAGGCTCTGCAAACATACCGGATGGCTTGAAATCATGGGCTGCGGTATGGTTGATCCCAATGTCTTTAAGGCTTGTGATATCGATCCAGAAAAATATACCGGTTATGCGTTTGGAATGGGAACTGAACGCACTACGCTACTGAAGCATGGGATTGATGATATTCGGCTGCTTTATGAAGGCGATATCCGTTTTTTAAAGCAATTTTAATTTCTGACGTGTTGTAAAACACTGAATATATACGGTTAGACTATGATAGTAAATACAAAATGGCTGGAGAAATATACTGATATTCCATACAGTCCGCTGGAGCTGGAAGAAGAACTGACCTTTCTGGGCCTTGAAGCAACAATAAAGAAAAATCCGGTTGACCAGGTTAATGGTGTCATCATTGCAGAAATATTGGAAGTAATTCCCCATCCGAATGCAGACCGTCTTAAAATATGTCATGTGGAAACTGGTTCCGGGACCATGGATGTGGTTTGTGGGGCGCCGAATGTTGAAGTTGGTCAGAAAATCCCGTTAGCAAGAGTTGGGACGGTCTTACCGAACGGTCTGAAATTGAAGCCGGTAAAAATCCGTGGCATCCAATCCGAAGGAATGCTTTGTGCAGAAGATGAACTCGGTTTGTCAGATAATCATGATGGCATAATGGTATTGCCGGTAAATTCACCCACGGGAGTTGAATTAAAAGACTTTCTGGGCGGAAAAGGAAGCAGTATCGATATCGATTTGACGCCGAACCGACCGGATTGCACATCGCACATAGGCGTTGCCCGTGACATTACTCTACTTACTGGGAGAGACTTGCGAATTCCTGAAATCAGGTTCACGGAATCCGATATTCCAACGAGTGATTTCATTTCCGTTGAAATTGAAAATAGTGTTGGTTGTCCCCGCTATGCTGCCCGTATTGTTCAGGGAGTAAAGATCGGTCCGTCACCCCAATGGCTGGTGGATTATCTGAGCAGTGTTGGCTCGAGATCAATCAATAATGTCGTGGATGTTGCCAATTTTGTTTTAATGGAGACTGGCCATCCGCTGCACACCTTTGATTACCGCATGATCAATGGAAAAAAGATTGTAGTACGCAGTGCTAAGGACGGGGAAGAGGTTGTCACGCTTGATGGTGTTCATCGTGAGTTAAAAAACGATGTTCTTCTTATTTGTGATGCCAAACGACCGGTAGCAATTGCCGGTATTATGGGTCTCGAAAATTCCGAGATAAAAGATGATACAACAGATATTCTGATTGAAAGTGCCTACTTTGATCCGGCGACCATTCGAAAAGGTTCCCGCTATCTGGGTCTGCAAACCGATGCATCTTATCGCTTTGAACGGGGTGCTGATCCGGAAGGTGCTATTTACGCATTGAATCGTCTGGCGGATTTGATCGTGGAATTGGCTGGAGGTTCGGTATGTAAGGGTATTGTAGACAATTATATCCGGAAAGTTTATCCGGCTGAAATTACTGTTCGCTATCAGCGGGTAAATTCACTGCTTGGATTGAAAATTGAACCGGACTGGATGGTTGAGAAATTTGTCAAACTGGGTTGTGCGATCGAAACACGCAATGATGATAGTGTTCGTCTGGTTGCACCTTCATGGCGTCCCGATCTCGAACGTGAAGTTGATATGATTGAAGAGGTTGTGCGCATTTATGGAATGCATATTGTGCCAAATGCCCGTGAGATGCGGATCCAGCCAAATTATGAAGAGACTCAGGAATACAGCCAAATTGAGACGCTTCGACAATCCATCGCGAACCTGGGACTATGCGAAGTCTGCAATAATTCGTTGGTCAGTCAACTGTACACCGAATTTGGTTTGCAAAATCTGACTCCGGTACTGATCAAGAATCCACTTGGCAAAGATATGTCTTTTCTGCGAACAACGTTGATTCCGGGACTTTTACAAAACGCCCGGCATAACATTAACCGGCAGAATTCCAATTTACAGTTGTTTGAGATGGGTTTTGTTCAGCACTATGACCGAACCCAGGAAACCCATGCCCGGGAATTCCAGAAATATGCTATTCTGTTGACTGGATTTACAGAAGACAAGTATTGGGGATTTGAACGGCGTACTGCGGATATCTTCGTGTTGAAAGGAATGTTCAGTGCCCTGTTGCAGACGTTTGGAATTGATGCAGTTGATTTTACGCCAGCGACCCACAAACATTATAACCATCTGGTTGAAGTCAAACATCAGGGTAATGTGCTGGCACATTTTGGTCAGGTTGACAAGCAATATTTATCAAAAGAGTGGGATATTGATTTGCCGGTTTATGTTCTTGAGGGCGATGTATCTGCATTGTTGAAATCGGCTGGAAAAACCCGTGTATTTTGTCCGCTACCGGTATTTCCGATTACCCAAAGAGATGTATCAATTCTGGTAAATGAAGAATTGA
>CAZAKB010000240.1:0-3569 GCA_964485475.1 uncultured bacterium | reverse complement strand
ATAGACAATTGAATTTACTCTTTTCTTTGTGTCTACCAAAAGGTAGCAATTACATACAGCCGGTTTATCAAAACGGGGAGATTGTGGCGATAGAGGGTTTCATCAATGACATCACCGAGCGCAAGCAGGCGGAAAATGCACTGCTGGTGAGCGAAGAGCAATATCACTCACTTGTAGAATCAACTGAAGATCCTGTATACTTAGTAGATATAGAACTTCATTATCTCTATGCTAATAGAAAACTTCTATCAAGGTATGGAAAATCACTGAATGAAGTTGTAGGTAAAGAATATAGAGATTTTCATTCTCCTGAGAGAACCGAGGAGTTTTCAAAAAAAATAGCAGCGGTTTTAGAATCTGGTAAGTCTAAAATATATGAGCACAAAAGCCAACGGGACGATCGATCTTTTCTGCGCACCTTAAGCCCGGTAATATATCCGGAAACAGGAGAAGTTTCTGCTGTAACTGTATTTTCAAAAGACATCACCGAGCGCATGAAGGTCGAGTATGCACTGAGGGAGAGCGAGGAACGCTACCGTTGTCTTTTCGATCAAGCCCCCTTTGGAATCGGGATAGCAACTCTGGATGGGAAGGTTTTGGCAACGAATAGACAGATGGAACTCATTACCGGATTCTCGCAAAAGGAGTTCAAAGCAATCAATCTCGCCGACATATATGTGAATCCGAATGACAGAGCAAAACTATTCGAAACCTTGAAAACACAAGGGGTCGTGTTTGATTACTCCGCCCTACTCAAACGGAAAGACGGGATCGAATACAATGCGAGTTTAACTATAGGCTTAATGAGTATTGATGGTATGAATGTTATCCAAACTCTGGTACAGGACATCACTGAACGAAAACGGGTGGAAAATTCTTTAAAAACATCCAAAAAAGTTCTCCAAAAACTGCGTGAACGTTTTCAAACGGTTGTTGATGATGAGCGAACCCGCATCGCCCGGGAAATCCATGACGATATCGGCCAATCATTGACAGGACTATCGATGGATCTGGCGCTATTGCGGCGTGATCTGGATAAACCGGATACCAAAAGCGTGAGATCATTGATAGGCGTCAAACTCAATGAAATGAATGGCGCCGTAAGCTTACTGGTGGGCAGAGTGCGTGAAATTGCGACCCAACTCCGGCTGGAAGTACTGGATGATCTTGGCTTGAGTGCCGCTATCCGCTGGAAAATTCGTGAGTTTGACGAGCGAACCCAGATCAGATACCGGTTTAAATCCAATCCAAGGGATATTTCACTGAATTCAAAACAAAATTCATTTTTATTCCGTATTTTTATGGAAGCGATGACAAATATTGTGCGTCATGCAGAGGCTCAAAATGTCGAAATTACCATAGAACAAAAAACTCAATCGCTGTTATTCCAAATCGTTGATGATGGGAAAGGTACAAACAAGCATCTGTTGGAAAGCAGCAAATCGCTGGGAATTTACAGCATGCGGGAATATGCTGAAACGATCGGTGGAAATTTTAACATCAGCAGCCAGCTTCATAAAGGAACATCCATTACTTTAAAACTTCCCCTGGAAAGACATGATTAAGATCTTCATTGCAGATGATCACCCGATTGTATTACAGGGAGTCAGGCAAATGCTGTCTACCATAAATGATGTTATGGTTGTCGGGGAAGCCAGGAATAGCACTGAACTGCTTGATAAATTAGTAAAAACATCCTGTGATATTTTAATTATGGATATCAAAATGCCTGACCGAAATGGTCTGGATCTGCTTCTGCAAATCCGTCATGATTATCCTCATCTGGCGGTCCTGATATTAAGCATGTACCCGGAAGAACAATACGGACCCCGTTATCTTCGGGCGGGCGCTGCCGGATACCTTAATAAAGAGTCCTCGTCCAATGAACTTATCAATGCCCTTCGCCGGATTACAGACGGTGCAAAATATATAAGTCCCAACCTCGCGGAGGCGCTACTATCGGAGTTGGAAATCGAGCATCCTGAAGTTGCCCATGAAGTTCTATCAGATCGGGAATTTGAAATATTATGTAGAATAGTCGCCGGTAAAGAAATTGAAGAAATTGCCGCTGAATTGTGTGTCAGTACCAGTACCATCCGTACCTATAAAAGCCGTATCCTCCAAAAAATGCAGATGAAAAACAAAACTGAATTAATCCGTTATGCATTAAGCCATCATCTGATCGAATAGCATTATTATCCCCTTCCTATCATAAGAAAATTACTGCTATCTCCAGATCCAATTTGCCTGTCATGCAATGTCGGATTCCGGGCAGAAAAGGCAGGCGTGTAGACATTTGTCTACAAAAGAATCAACATTTGTCTACAAAAGAATCATCATTTTGATGACAACGAAGGTTCAGAAGATATCTTAGATTGAATTGCAGAATATATATAAAACAAAAGGCGCACTTTGAAACAAAAAATATTAAAGATATTTATAACTGACGATTCAAAGATCATTCTTAAAAAGATCTCGGAGATGCTGGGTGATATTGAGAATGTTCAAATTGTCGGCCATGCGGAATCGACCGTTGATACACTTCGTTTGGTAAAAGAATTGACTCCCGATCTCATCATCCTGGATATCAAACTGCCGGGTGAGAGCGGAATGGATATATTAAAAGTAATCAAAGCAGAAAAACTGGTACCTGTCGTGATCATTTTTACGAATTATCCTTATCCGGAATATCAGCAGCGCTGCCATGATCTGGGCGCTGACTATTTCTTTGACAAATCTTCGGAATTCAATCGGATGGTCGAGACAATCCGAAAAATTGCCGGATCATTTTAATATAATTCAGAGAATAACATGAGTAAAACCGAAAAAAGTACGCTGTTCCATTCAATCTTTGAAAGAGCTGATCTGAATCTTCTGACTAAGATTCCGACCAACAGCTCCGATGAAATTAGGATGAGTAAAAAAGTTGTTGATCAGCTAAAAGTTGCTCTGAAATATCAGATGGCTCTATTCAAACATTTCAATGTCCCCATTATTGTCTGGGATCAGGATTTCCGGATCATGGAATTCAATCCGGCATTTGAACAGCTGACTGGTTACAGGGCCCAGGAACTCATTGGCAAAGAAATTCAGCTGCTTTTTCCGGAAGATCAGAAAACAGGCATATCGGACCAAATCCGGGAAATCCTCAACCTCACAGAACTCCCGATCCAATGCAAAAACGGACAGGTGAAGATTGTTCTCTGGAATTCCGCGAATATCTATGCCGACGATCACGAAACGTGTATCAGCAGCATTGCCCAGGGGATCGACATTACTGACCGTATCCGAAACGTTTCTATTATAAAGACCAACGCCAACAATCTGCGCATGATTCTTGAGAAAGATGTCGATCCGATTTTAATTCTGGATCAAAAGGGGATTGTCCTTTTTGCGAATCCGGCGTCTCATAGGTTTTTTAATCAGGTGGACTTGCCCGGTGAGACATTCGGATTGCCTCTCACCAATGAATCAAAAACAGAGATTGATGTCATTCACAATAATAAGGAGAATAGCGTAGTCGAAATGTTCACCGATGACATTGATTGGCAGGGGGAACAATCAATCCT
>CAZAKB010000239.1:0-3579 GCA_964485475.1 uncultured bacterium | reverse complement strand
ATGGTCCAATTTGGACAGTGGCTTCTGGCAGTAATTCTATATGTTCTGGGTACAGTTGGTTTTTCCGGGGCCAATGTCTTTTATGACAGTCTGCTGCCTGATGTGGCGGATGAGAAGACAATCGATTATGTCAGTGCCAAAGGTTTTGCTTTGGGATACTTGGGTGGAGGACTGCTGTTTTTAATTAATGTCTTATGGGTTTTGCAACCGGGTTTGTTCGGTTTTCGTATGGAAGAGACTGCGCTGGCGACAGAAAAACTCGTAAAGGATGCTGCGATCGTCCGGGTTATTGATGATGCGGACTTTAAAATTCCTGGAGAAAAGTTGTCCGGAAAAGCGGTTGTCACCAGTAAATTTTCACTCCCGGTATTATCATTGACACCCGTTGAAAACAGTATGTCAAATGATATTTGGATCGAAATCGAATTTCCAACGGGCTTAAACACAAGAATGCTGGGAAAATCGGTTTCTTTTGGTGAATATAAAAATGGTGAAATTGAGCTGAAATCCAGTGATTTAAAAAAGATTAAGATTAGCAACTTAACCCGTAAAATTACCGAAGCCGGAGATGTTGAATTTACACTGTCAAATCCGATAATATTCCGGGGTTTTGTTGACGGAATGCTGACGGGCGTAGAAGGGTTGGAAAATCATTTTGGAACAACCAGCGTCAAGTCGGATTTTCTGCCTCCTGCAATTGAGTATTTTGCGATCAGGATAAGTTTCTTATCGGTAGCATTGTGGTGGGCAATCTTTACCATTCCATTAATCATGTATGTTCATGAACGCAAACGATCGGGCGTGAAAGAAAACAAAGTGAATTACGTTTCGGCAGGTTTCAGTCAGTTAAGACACACTTTTAAAAAAATTAAGCACATGAAAGTTGTTTTTCTGTTTCTGGCCGCTTACTGGTTATATATTGACGGAGTGGATACGATTATCCGTATGGCTGTGGATTATGGAATGTCGATTGGTTTTCCATCGGATGCGTTGATTGTTGCGTTATTAATTACTCAGTTTGTCGGATTTCCGGCTGCTCTGGTGTTTGGAAAACTGGGTGAAAAATGGGATGTTAAAAAATCAATATATATTGCAATTGTAGTTTACCTGTTTGTGACGGCCTGGGGCGTCATGATGACCAAAGCGATCGAATTTTATGTTTTGGCAATTGTCATCGGATTGGTTCAAGGGGGTATACAGGCCTTAAGCAGATCCTACTATTCCCGTTTAATTCCCAAAGACCAGACAGCTGAGTTCTATGGTTTTTATAACATGCTCGGGAAATTCGCCGCAATTATCGGACCGGCATTAATCGGTACGGTCGGATTGTTGGTCCGTCATGCGGGTTATTCTGCGAATTTTGCGTCACGAATGGGGATTGGTTCGGTGGCGATTCTATTTATCGCAGGTGGAATATTGCTGTATTTTGTGGATGAAGAAAAAGGCAAGCGGGAGATAAGTTATTTACGTCTTGATGATTAGATAACAAAAAGTAAACCGCAGATTAACAGATTACCTTAGACGATTCCGCTATCGTTAAGTATATCAGTAGATTAGATTCATTTTTTCAAAATATTTTACTGGTATTTATGTTCCAATATTTTATATTATACGCAGTGTTCTATTTTTTTGGGGTTTAAATTGCGTACAAATCAGAATAAAGGCGTCAGCATATTCGGACCGATCTTGTTTTTTCTGTTTGCAGCGGCGATTCTTGTCAATGGAAAGTATACACCCAATTCATCGGAGATGATTACGCTTCAGATCGATGGTATTGATGACAAAGTAATTGCAAAAAAAGTTACTGAGATAGTTCGAATGATCGAAGGAATTCAGACAGTATTTATCGATGAAAAATTGAATCTGTGTACTTTTCGTTATGATTCTGGTAAAACCAATCTACATGCTGTTGAGAGTCAGTTAGCTGGGCTGGGAGTGACGTTTAATCCGATCGAATCGGTGAAGATACTTGAACCCCAGGAGAATAGGAAAAAACTTTTCTCAATAAAAATAAATCCCGCTTCAGATCAATAAATCCCTTTCGAAATTAGTCAAGCAAGATATAATATATTTTTGTCTGTAGAGTGCCCGAGGCGAGAGTTGAACTCGCACGACCTATGGTCACTAGACCCTGAACCTAGCGTGTCTACCAATTCCACCACCCGGGCTTCAAATAACCGCTAAATATATAACGCTTTCGTGATTTCTCCAAGATTTACTATTGAAAAATCTTCTAAAAGAGTTTAACTTCCCCGACATGGAATCACAGAGAAATACAGTAATAACAACGAATAAAAAAGCTTACCATGATTATCATATCATTGAGAAGTTCGAGGCCGGTATTGAGTTGACTGGCACTGAGGTGAAATCACTTCGTGCTGGGCATGCGCATTTGAAGGACAGCTATGCACGAATTCGAAACGGCGAGGCATTTTTACTAAAAGCTCACATATCACAGTATAAATACAGCAGCGGCTATGATAATCACGATCCGGAGCGTGACCGACGATTGTTGCTGCACAAAAAAGAGACTATTCGATTAAAAAAAAGTATTGAGATAAAGGGTTTGACCCTGATTCCGTTACAGATGTATTTTAATGATCGTGGTAAAGTAAAAGTCGAAATCGGTATCGCTAAAGGTAAACGGCAGTATGATAAACGGGCAGCGATTGCTGAAAAAGATATTAAGAGAGAAATTGAGCGGATTAGAAAGGGCCAGTATTAATGATGTTTCCTCCGATTAACGAGCAAATTGATATTATTAAAAAAGGAACCGAGGAACTAATATCCGAAGAAGAATTAGTCACTAAACTGGAACGATCTGAGAAAACCGGGGTACCTATCCGGGTGAAACAGGGATTTGACCCAACTGCGCCGGACATTCATTTAGGTCATACAGTCGGTATTCGCAAACTTCGTGAATTTCAGGAACTGGGTCATACAATCGTTCTGATTATTGGTGATTATACAGGGATGGTCGGTGATCCCAGTGGCAAAAGCGAAACCCGTCCGCGCCTGACCTATGATAAGGTTATGGAAAATGCCAAAACTTACGAAGAACAATTTTTCAAAATACTGGATCGCGGCAAAACCGAGATTCACTATAATGGTGAATGGTTTGCCAAAATGCAGTTCAATGAAATCATGACTCTTGCCGCAAAGTTTACGGTTGCCCGAATATTGGAACGTGACGATTTTACAAAACGTTATAAAGAAGGTGTTCCAATCAGCCTGCACGAATTCTTTTATCCATTGATGCAGGGATACGATTCTGTAGCGATTAAAAGTGACGTGGAACTGGGTGCGACAGAGCAAAAATTCAATTTGTTGGCTGCCCGCCATGTCCAGCGGGAATATAATCAGGAACCTCAGGTAGTATTGACGCTTCCTGTTCTGGAAGGTATTGATGGAACACAACGCATGAGCAAAAGTCTGGGGAATTATGTGGGCATTGATGAGGCTCCTGTAGATATGTTTGGAAAAATTATGTCGATTCCCGATAATTTAATCCACAAGTATTTTATGTTAGTGACCGATTATCACCTAGACCAACTGGAAGATGTTCGTAAACGCCTGGAA
>CAZAKB010000238.1:0-3612 GCA_964485475.1 uncultured bacterium | reverse complement strand
ATTCAAAAGAATTTATCAAACTGATTGTTTGGCTGTAATTTTTTCGATATTCAGTCTCCAAATCCGGGCTTTTTTAAGAATACGGTCATCAAAATCCCAAGATTGGCCAGAATAGTGTTTCATAATTTGGTTCAGTCCTGAAATTCGGTCGGGTTCTATTTTCAATTCACCAATTCGTCCGAAACCAATGACACTTTTGTAACGACATGTCCATTTACACGCAATGGTGTCATCCGGAACAATCTGAACAGCCGTATCAAACTCAAAACAGACCGTGTCGTTGGTACGGATCATATCAATTTTTTGGCCTTCACGTGCAGTATGAAAATATAAATTGTGGCCGTCATACCCAAAATTCAACGGGACGATATAGGGCTGGTCATTCACTGAAAATCCAACTCTGCAAACCAGGCATGATCGGATAATCTCATCGATTTCTGTCTGGTTTGTTATCAGTTTGTCCTTTATTTGTATTATAAATTCACCTATATCTTATATGTTTTTCAGATAAGAAAACCCGGTAAGTTTAAGAATCTGAAATACAAATATCCATGATTTTACATAAGGACCGTATATTCTCTGTATATGTTATAGAAATCAGCTTCCTTTTAACCAAAAATACAGTCCGGCAATCATGCTCATTTCGCGGTTCATTCCTAATGAATGATACTGGTATTGTTGATTGGAAATATTTTGGACCGCGACACGGACCAACAGACGACGATCCCAGCACCATTTGTTAAAGCCGGCCTCGAACCATATTCTTTCATTAAGAGAGACCCAATCGGAATATTGATTTTGGTTATTTTCACCAATTTCCGAGAAATATTCATCTAAATCCCAGGTTTCATCATTCTGATAAACACTATTAAGGAAAAGAATAAAATTACGGTCTGCCTGATATGACAGGCGGTAAACCGCTTTAACTGCGGAATATTGGTCCAATACATGATTTTCTTTAAACTTGATCCTTAATGAAATCTTCTGATTAAAGCCGTTATTCGTTCGATGGTTAAAAGTAATCTGCAAACCGCTATAAGTAGCTCTGAATGGCCTGTTTGACTCTTCTTGAAAAATATTCCGCCACCAGTTCTCATGCCGGTAGCGCACCATGATACTCACGTCTGCCCAGACCATTTTTAATAAATGTCCTTTAATACCAATCCCGCCGGAATACAGTGAATAGCGCTCCGGATAGTCTGAAAATGTAATTCTGTATTCTTCGACGATGGGTTTTCCGGGACCGGTCCAAAATTGATAATACGGGCTCAGACTGAGTTGCCGCTGAGATATGGATAAATAGTGATAAAGTTCATATTTTTTCCATATTCTTCCAGCGTTCCCCATTGATAAACTACCGGCAACTTTATCATGAAAATAAGTAAATGATGAATGCAATTTATACGGATTATTGGACCGATTTACTGTCAACTCAACATTCATCTGATGATAGAATATACTTTTATTTTCATCAACACTGTTATCTTCAAATATATTCTTAACGAAGCGATAGCCTATCCGAACCGGTCTGTCTCGGTCAGCTAATATATCAGTACGAAAATCAATATTGTGCTGTATATACGGTTTCAGCGACTGAATGGCATTTTTACATTGTCGGAGTCGATTATGATTATAATCCAGATACCAGTGAATCGTATTCAATCTGTTCCCGGAATAGCTCCATTGGAAAAAATCGGTCTGCATTGGAAATTCCTGCCCGGCAATGTCAATAAATATAAAATAAGGCTTGTTTGAACTAATGGAAGACAGAACCGAATGGCTCCAGCATTTCCCCTGGTGCCGGAAGTCAAACGCGGCCGCAGCTTTATTGGCCCCCGGCCAGTCATTCGTTTTGGATTTGATCCGACAGATAACAGCCGGATCGGTAAAAGTATGCTGTTGGTGAAAAAGGGATAAACGTAAGAAGCCGGATGGATAAGCATATTCGACAATTCCGGTATTATCATGCCCAATTTTATCGACGTTGGGTGAACTCCGGTCCGTATACTTATAGGGTCCTGGATCACCGGACTCGTTCGCAATCAGGACACTCCCGGCAATATTAAATCCCTGCGACGGTTTCCTGGTATGAATCCGGATTACACCTTTATCGGAATAAATACCATCTATAAATTGCGGAAAACCAATGATCTCGACAGAATCAATGGACATATTTGACAAAGCCAGTTGATTCAGGAGTCGCTCTCCATACACTTGGGGTTTAACAAGATGATTGTCAATTATGAGCTCCCATCTGTTTTCACTGTAATTTGTCAGATCGTTAATGCCAATTTTCCAATGGTAAAAATCGGTGCTGCTCACATCCACAATTGTGGAATATTGTAAGAAATCTGCATATCGAAAATTCGCAGAATTCAGTAAATCATATGAATGGATCGTATCGTTAAAGCCGTTTCCAAATAAGATGGACCGATACAAAGCAAATATGATAGCCAGATATATCTTAACCAATTTCATTTCAGAAAATTCTTCAACCAATCGGGTGTTCTTATCTTATAGCCAATTTGGAATCCAAGATTGGTGGTTTCAATCTGGTGATATGTAAATACAATCACATGAGATATCGTCGCCCGGAACAACCAATGATATCCCATTGGTATTTTAAATCCCCCAGAAATTCCAAGCGTTAATTCACTCTCGTTTTGAAGGGCTTTATTCTCTTCTGTATCAAACTGAAAAAAACTGTTACCGATCGTTACTCCCAAATCAACAGATGGTTTTTTAAACACCGTTATTTCCTTAAGAAATGCCAGATAACAGTGTACCTGGTAAAACTCAATTGATTTATATTCACTGTAAGAGTGAACATTTATACCAAGTTCTGCAGAGCCAAAGTAAAAAGGCGTCCGAGCGTTCATACTAAAACCGCCTGCATAACGATAATAATCATTCAACTCGTTTTGCTTAATAGTAAGCGACTGACCAGCAAACCATTCAATTGTTGAAAAAGGTGCTGTTCGGGCGATTTGTCCTTGCACAGTTATTGATAATAACATCAATAGGACAATATAGGAACGTCTTTTCACATAAAATCCGGCAATATTCTTTAATCTAATTGTTTAGACCGTTAAATATCAACCAATTTAATATTGAGAATGTAATCAGAATATTTAGTAAATCTCATTCAAAATTGATTAGTTCTCTGATAGTACTTTCAGGAATCCCGGTTTTCTCTGACACACTACTGACAGACCTGTGTTTTTCTAATAATCTGTTCACGAAACATTGAAGTGTCTCGCCAACCTCAATCAAATGGCGGTCAGGATCAAAGAAACGGATCGTCCGCTGTCCCCAGGGTTCTTCGTGTACATCATGCAGAAATTCTACTCCGGCATTTTTCAATTCACTCGTAATGGTTTCAATATCATCAAACTCAAAGTAGAGTTCAAAGCGATTGAATGCTTTCGTTTCAATCGCATCAATGCCCAGTTTTTCTGGAATAATGTGTTTAGAACGAATTTCCCAAAGCGTGAATCCGCCATGGATTTCAACATTTTTTCCAAAATCGTGTTTTACTTTTTGTCCCAGGAGCTGGCAGTAGAATGCTTTTGACCGCTCAATATTCTTAACGAAGATTACTGACGAAGAAAA
>CAZAKB010000237.1:0-3622 GCA_964485475.1 uncultured bacterium | reverse complement strand
AATCCTGTACCTGAAAAAGGCCGATATCCACTATAATATTTTTAAACTCCTGAAAAAATCACTGGATATTAAAAGCCTCAGCCTAGACAGCATGACTCTTTTTATTGAAAGAGACAGCAACGGCCGCTTTGTTTTTGATTACCTGAATAGTCTTCTCGAACCTGACACCATCGAATCCCAATTCACTGTTTCTCTGCAGCAATTCAACATTGAACGGTCACTATTCCAATATAATGATCTGTCCATTCCCCTGGATGGCATTCTCGCTCAGGCATCTATTCATCTTCAGGAAACCGCAGATTCCACCTATCAACTTCAACTGCGTGCCGGTCAGTCGGACATTAAGGTTTCGCAAACACCCATTACTTTTAATGATATCCAGATGGACGCTGAAATCAAAAACGGGAATGTTATTTCAGCGGAATTTCAGACTATCGCTGCGGAATTGACTCTTTCTGGCACACTGAAAACGATACTTCCGGAGTTGGAAGCGTCAATCAGAATCCGGGGAAATCCAGGACTATCGCTTAAAACATCATTTCCAGATCTATATTCAACACTATCACCCTTTTACGGCGAAATGGATGTAAACATCAGCGCTAAAGGCAAACTTCCGGTACCGGAAATTGAGATCCAGGCAATTATTCCACAATTGACTATTTCAGGGACCGAATTCAGAGACGGACGTTTTGACGCTTCTTATCTTTCGGATTCCTTAATTGTCCGGCAACTCACTGCGAAAACGGACAGCGGCAAAATCACAGCAACCGCTTTCATTGTCAATGACAGTCTTTGGCAACATTCGGCGACATTGTCTGTCTCGAATTTGAACCTTCAGCAGATATGGGCAACAGTATTTCAGAACCCGATCCTTCAAAGTGGTCGATTAGATGCATCTATTACCACAAACGGCGCTTTAAAAAACATCGCTTCAATTTCTTCGTTCGGGAATATCAGCCTGAGCAATTTGAAAATGATTGATAAAATCGTTCCCGATATCGCTGTAATCATTCAATTTCAGGATGGTCATCTCAACACCGAATTTCAAAACAATTTAACCCGTGGAACGATTACCGCTGATCTATCAACCGAGGAAATAAATGCCCGCTATTCATTTGATATTCATGAAATCGAACCACTGGCACAACTGGCAAACATTTCCGATGTTTCCGGTCAGTTAAACTTCTGTGGCTCTATTATCGGTAGCTACAAAAACCCGAAAATTGACGCTTCAATTTCTGTTTCAAACCTAATTTATCAACACTTCCCCGTCGATAATTTGGTAGCTGACGTATCGTATTTCGACAAAATAACAACAATTAACAGCAGTCAGTTTAATGGCTCACTGCCTCGGATACATTCCGCCGCGGCGCCTTTTGGTCTCACACAATTACAGGGTGCGTATACATATCACGGTCACCTGCAAGGCCCTGTTCCGACACTTCAGGGAATACTTGAAGTCGAAATGGTCAAGCCCGGCTATTCGGACTATCAATTTGACAGCGGCCAGATGTCGATCGAATTTCAGAATGAGCATGTCCTTGTTAAAGATTTATCGTTGGTTAAACCCTCCGTAAAAATCCAATGTGACGGTTCTTACTCAATTCCAAACAGGCAGACCAATCTAATGATCCGGCTTCAGTCAATTTTACCGAATGAACCGAATTTTGGAGTTATCACCGGAAATGCCGATCTGAAAGAGTTGACCGACTTAGATATAACAATGAATGGCTCAAGGATTGATTTAAACCGGATGCATTTTTTCCTGCCGGATATACCGGAAATGGACGGACTTCTGGATTTCAATCTCAGGCTATCGAACAATCTTGACCAGCCAGAGATTCTTTTCCGGTCAGAAATTCACGATTTTAATTACCAACAGCTGCAATACGACACCGTGGCCACCAATATCAGGTTTCATAAAAATCGGCTGGTCTTAAATCCACTGATGCTCTGCAAGCCCGGCGAAAAGATCCTTCTGACGGCAGATGTACCGATCCTCAATGAAAACCGGCAATATACCATCGATAAAAAATCAACTCTTAACGGAAAACTCACGGCAACGAATATTAACCTCAATCAATTCAATCCTCTGATTCCGGCTGATATTTTCATTCGGGGAAGATCAAATCTGGATATTATCGTCTCCGGTACAGTTAAAAAACCTGTTTGGAACGGTTCGGTATCATTGGAACAGGGCGATGTACAATGGGCGAAAGACCAGCCCTCATTAACGGATTTGAAACTGGAAATAAATCTCAACAACGATGAAATTCAGATGGAATATCTATCGGGAAAATACGCCGAAATCCCATTTTTAATCCAATCAACCGTCACCACCCAAAACTGGAAGCAGCTTCAAAACAGGAGCCAAATCTCTATTCACGACAAAGAGATTTTGACTATTAAGGGTGAATTCAATACCAAGACCGTCGATTTAAATGCCCGTTTCGATGATATTAACCTGGCGGATTTCCAAAATCTAGTGCCGGGTATTTATGCTATTAAGGGACTGGCCAGTGGCAATATTTCTATTTCCGGTTCATGGCAGGAACCCGATGTTAATGGTCGGTTAAATGTCGAAAAAGGATTATTCCAATCAACATCAACTACTCCATCTTTAACAAACTTATTACTGACTGTTTCATATCAAAAATCGCAGATAGATCTGAAAAACCTCAGTGGCAGCATTAATGATTTACCCTTCAAATCAACCGGCCGGTTTGATTTAATTAAAAAAGATGAATTCGCGGGCAACTGGCGGTTAAATATACACGGAAGTGAGACCCTGTCCGCAGCAATAAGTTCCCGAAAGAAGAAGATCAACGTTGATCTGAACATGGATCAATTCGACCTCGCATTACTACAGAGTTTTACACCCGCAGAAATGATCACAGAGGGATATTTATCATCCAATATCAATCTGTCCGGTTCTTATACGAAACCTCACATCAAAGGATTTATTCGCCTTTCCGACGGCCTTTTTCAATTGAGTAACAGTTCTCCACCAATTGAAGAAATACAGATTGAAACCATTCTACAGGATACAATTCTCGATTTCCGTAATTTCACCGGCCTTATCCGGAACACTCCTTTTTCTTTTAATGGTCATTTGCAACGATTCGGCTGGCGTAAATTCCAGATCGCTTCCGTGTTCAATTTCGCCGATCAGAAAATTGTCGATGTTGGCGGTTATTTCGGAAGAGATACATTGAATATTCAACTTTCAGTAGACAGTCTTGATCTGTCAATGGCAAAATCCTTCACCCAAAACATTACCGACATTCAGGGGCAATTGATATCCAGCCTGACTGTTTCCGGAAAACCAAAACAACCTCATATTGCCGGTAACTTCGACATTCGGAACGCCAGTGTTGAAATTGATACTACGTACCCACGGTTTGAAGCATTACAAATGGCAACGACATTTCAGGACAGTATTTTCACACTGCATTCCCTGGATGCAATCGTTAATGGAATTCCCATTCATACAGAAGGCACAATATATACACATCGATTTGACAATTTTCTCCTGAACCTGAATGTCGCGCTCGCCGGCACAGACATTGCCAGGTCGGAATTTTCCATCTCAAAAACACAGATAGACGGTTTTGCTGAAATC
>CAZAKB010000236.1:0-3636 GCA_964485475.1 uncultured bacterium | reverse complement strand
CAACGAACCATTTATTTATTCCAATAAGTCATTAGAATATTACTGCATTCTATCAACACGTTCCATCAAGTCATCGGAATATTACTGCATTCTATCAAATTATTCCAATGGGCTATTAGAATATTACAGCGTTCTATCAATATGGGTATTCAAATAAAAATAATTAGTGTACAAGGTATCATTTTCAGCAGACGGATAATGGAAATTTTACTTCGGGTTATAAGTTTCGACAATTACAACATCCAGATCAATTTTCCACTGTTCTGAATTCAGGAATTAACAATTAATATAAAGGAATCCTTATTTAAAATAGTCTGTTTAGAGATTTCGTAGTGCGTCTCTGTTACCGCACACCCCTAGCAATTAAAGCACCATCCCAATTAAATGAACCAACAAGGACTATTGTATTGTTATAAAAATCACCATAATAATAGTATCGGTTCCCAGTAGGAACTGAATCATCTTTACTCCAAACAATGCCATTAAAATGTACAATTGTTCCAATTAGACCAGTTAAGACAATATCATTTGTACCCTGAACAATAATGGATTTAAAATCATGATTCAACAAATTCGCATCAGCACCGCTGGTAAATTTGTAAGAATTGGATTTATACGCATATTTAAGAACACCTGTTCTCACTGAAAAATACGCAGTGTCATTATAGACATCAACAGCATAAATAAATCCATAGTCGTTGTTATCTACATCACCAAGATAAGAAAACGATTCAAATAGAGTATTCCAATTCCCATTTTTGAATTCTAAAGCGATACTTTTTCCGCTATTTTCTCCGTAATCATCATAACCCGTGGCAAATATATGTTCATCTTTACCTGATATATCCCTTAGAAATAAATCCATACCTGTTTCTAACTTTTCCCAGTTTGTACCGTCGTAATGTACAGAATATCCTTTTTCGCCGACAAGGTAAATATCATCACCAGATTTACTCCACATCCGCCATAATGGTCCATAGTCTGGATCCCCGATATAATCCATAAACATATCTAATGGAATAAACTCATGACCATCCCATTTGGTAAAACTAGCACCTGCACAGAAATATATTTCCGACGATGAAATGGCAAAAACTGTTTTTAAATCCGCAGATTCAACAATTGACTGATTAGGTAACGCGAAGGTTGGAATTTTAAAATATGTCCACTCAACACCATCCCAGTGAATCGCATTATAGGGGCCGCCGGCCATCTTTAATTCACCCACAGCCCAAATGTCATCATCATCGATAACGGCTACATCTCTGAGTACGGAAGGATAATCAGCGATGGTATCGACATGCCAGACAAAGTTACTGTTGCTTATATCCATGGTTCGGGCATATACAATGTCACTGGAATCGATAATATCACCACGATAGACATAAAGCGCCTGGTACAGATAATCGGTAGATGGTTCTAAACCGGAGTCAACAATTAGGGTGTCTGTGCCATACAATGTATCGGTTCTGATATATTGGTTATCCCGGTATAGGGAATAGGTTTTCATCAGGCCGGAATCCGGTAATTCTACATTCAGGTATACTGATTGACAACGGGTGGTTTCTAATGATAAAAGGATAACACCTTCAATCTCAATATCTGGTTCGATCTCTTCCGGGCACGATATAAACGCTTGTATGATCAGAAATCCGAAAATGACACTGAGAACCTCTGTTGTTCTTATCATAAATACCTTTACATAACGGTATAAAGATACTTCACATACAAATCAAATTCAAAAGAAAAACTGCCTCACAGATTCTGACGTCTTGACTCCTGGCTCTTGTATCTTAAACTGACATAACTCGCGCCGACACAATCGGTGCAAGTCAAGTCATATATTAATCAAATAATTCTTCGTGAAAAGCCTCTTTCAGTTCTTCCTGCATGGGAAAGACTACGATGTCCCTGGACTGATCGGGAGTAATGCTTTTCTCGAGAATATCATTGATTTCATTGGCAGTATGGCTATAAAGCCGGCAGAAAATCGTGGCTTTTTGCAGTTCCTTCGGCCCGCCCAGTTTCATATTGACCGCGAGTTCCAGGTTTTCCATATCCCCATCCCGGCACAGAAACACGATAGCGTTTTTCCGGCTGTCCCGGATTTTAGCGGCCACCAGTTCCCAGATATCCGATGAATGGATATCGCCTTCAACCGGGTTATGAATAAAACAGCCCATGACAGCCTGTTCCTGTGCCCACTGAAATTTACGGCGTTTTAGATCAACATTCATACGGCTCGCTACAACGACAATATCATCATGACTTTTTCGTTCGTTGTCGCTGCTGAGATGGTAAAACAGCATTTGCCCAAAGCGTCCATAACCGAGAATAATAAAAATATTCCCTTTTGGATCAAGATAATTCCTCTGCAGCACCCAGTGGCGGTACATCCGGCGCGTAACCACCTGGTAACCGTTAAAAATCTGTACTCCGGCATAAAGCGGATCATTCAGAAAACTCTGTTTCCAGAAATCGTGCAAGCCCAGATTACCCAGGTGGAAAAACGTTTTCAGATCCTTGCGGCGATCGGGCATGCCCTGAATGGTCACCAGAGCATTGAGATTGGTGATATCGAGGTTGGTTGTAATATAGACACGTTTCGCGCGCTGCACACTCGCCCGGCGAAGGACGGATAACTGAGAGAAATCATCCCGCAGCCACCAGGTGGTTTTACTTTTTCGCAGAAAGATACTCCGGGAATTATTCGGGTCTCGTTCAATGACGACAATTCGATGATCTTTGGGTTCATGTTCCTTGATCAGGTCATAAATCAGCCTGCCATTCCGTCCCAATCCACACACCACCGAATGATTGCGCCAACGCGGAGAAAAATGACTCAGTACTTTTTCCTGGATCACCTGGTACACGGCTCCCAAAGTCAGCACCGGCGCAAAAAAATAGCATATCCACAGCAATGTTAGCGCTGACGCAGACCCGCCCGATGGCAAACCAATATCCAGCCCGCCAATGATAAACAACGTCAACGAATAATACAGCGCCTCAAAATAACGCCCGGCACCACTTTCCGACACCATCGTTGTCTGTAAAAACGATGTCCAGGCAAGCAGTACAATCAGTATAAACAGTGAATATTTCCAATATTTCCAGATAATCCGTATCATTTACTCAACTCCTTAATTGGGCTAAAATTACTCACTTTCACAGGAAGGTGCAAAAGAATAACCGGTTTGGCATTTTTTCAGTTTTGATAGGTTTTGCTGAATCCTTTACTCAAGTTGGGAAAACATCATAACTCTTTTACGGCAATTTCCCTGAAAATCATCCATCAGTTTATATGGCACAGAAATTGACTGGTGACAAGACAGGAATCAATACCGAGGATATCAACGTGTTACTGCCTTTACAAAACAGCATTGTCTATGGACCAGTGGCTTCCCGCCGGTTGGGGCGTTCGCTGGGTGTCAACTTACTACCCTTTTACCAGAAAACCTGCACTCTCGATTGCCTCTACTGCCAATACGGCTGGTCCCGGTTCAGCAACCTGGAAACCGCAAAATATCTATCGGTATCGGAAGTATTATCCGCGCTGAAGCATTCCTTGAAAAACCTGCTTATGCCACCGGATTATATCACCTTTTCCGGAAATGGAGAACCAACCCTGCACCCGGA
>CAZAKB010000235.1:2059-3681 GCA_964485475.1 uncultured bacterium | reverse complement strand
TACACCCCGGCTCCCAAGGCTAACACAACCAGCTCCTTCTTATTGGGAGTAAAACCCTTGGAAAGCAGTACGCTTCCGATTTTATCGACGAAAATAAACATTATAAAAGCAAAAACGATACTCTCCAGCAGCATCAGGATAAAATATTGGTAACGAAATTGTCGATTATCTTCCTGTCGATTGTGAAAGTAATAGGAAATTAACAAAGCCGTCAACACCAGGAAACCAACCAGGTAGAAGCCATACACATTAAACAGGCCAAAGAACTGCCGAAACAAAATATCCGCACCGTTTCGTAATCCAATGATATCTGAGTGATTGAACGAAAAGATCATCAACTCATAGATAATGAGCATAGGTAATGCGAAAAGAAGACTGTAAAACGGAGATTTGGATTGGCGCCAGTAGGCTTTTAATAATTCCATTTTGTTTTATGAAATCATTAGTAAGAATTCACGGTTTTACTAATGTTCCATCTTCAGTACTGCCAGAAAAGCTTCTTGCGGAATTTCCACCCGGCCAACCTGTTTCATCCGCTTTTTACCTTCTTTCTGCTTTTCCAATAGCTTTCGTTTCCGGGTGATATCACCACCATAACATTTGGCTGTGACATTTTTTCGCAACGCCTTTACAGTGGTTCGGGCTATTATTTTACTGCCGATAGCCGCCTGAATCACCACTTCGTAGAGCTGTTTGGGAATTAGCTCTTTTAATTTGCTACAGAATTCCCGTCCATGGAAAAAAGAATTATCCCGATGCACAATCCACGATAGTGCATCCACCGGTTCATTATTAATCAAAATATCCAGTTTTACCACATCCCCCGGCCTGAAACCGATCGGTTCATAGTCAAGCGATGCATAGCCCCGGCTGACGGATTTTAGCTTATCAAAAAAATCAAACACAATTTCACCCAGTGGCAACTCGTAAATAATCTGAACCTTCCCGGCATCGAGGTAATGAGTCGTTTTATAAATTCCCCGTTTCTCCTGGCACAGTTTTAGAATATTTCCCAGATAGTCCGATTGAACAATGATTTCGGCTTTGACATAAGGTTCTTCAACCCGCTCAATGTCACCAGCTGCCGGCATATAAGACGGATTATGAATCTCAATCGTTTTGCCATTTTTCATTATCGCCTGATAGCGTACATTTGGCATCGTCGTTATCAATTCCTGATCGAATTCTCGTTCCAGCCGCTCCTGGACAATTTCCATATGCAACAACCCCAGATACCCGCAACGAAAACCAAAACCCAACGCATTGGATGTTTCCGCTTCGTAAACCAGCGACGAATCGTTTAGCGTCATTTTTTCCAGGGAACTGCGCAAATCTTCAAAATCTTCTGCATCCACGGGATACATTCCGCTGAACACCATTGGCTTAATTTCCCGGTATCCGGGCAATGGTTTTTCTGCCGGTTTGTTCTTGGTTGTAATTGTATCGCCAACTTTAATTTTTGAAATATCCTTCACCCCGCCGACAATGTAGCCCACATCACCGGAAACAAGGTGTTTGGTTTTCACACGCCCCATTTTAAAATAACCCAATTCCATCACTTCATAGCTGGAACTGTTCGTAAAAAAACGAATGATTTCACCGGGTTTTATTTCACCGTCAAA
>CAZAKB010000235.1:0-1959 GCA_964485475.1 uncultured bacterium | reverse complement strand
TGGCCGGGAGTGTCAATCAGGTTCAATGTATATTGTTTCCCGTCCTTATGCCGATATTGCATCTGGATCGGGTGAGATTTAATGGTAATGCCCCGTTCACGTTCCAGATCCATATCGTCTAATACCTGGGATTTCATATCCCGCTGACTGATTGTCCCTGTATATTCCAGCATCCGGTCAGCTAAGGTTGACTTACCATGATCAATGTGAGCGATTATTGAAAAATTTCGAACGTTTAATTCCATCGTGCAAATTTAGGCAAATCCCCTGCTCTAAACAAGGTGACTTATTTCGTAAAGATCAGATTAATTTTTCAGGTTTGATATAATTTATGACGGTTAATGTAATCAGTCACCGATCCCAGGACAAGATGACGAATCGATTCATGCCGCTGCACTTTTTGACGAATTTCTGTCGAGGATATGTCCATCAGCGGATTTGATAATATCTCAACTCTGTTCCTGTAGTCCACGGGTATATCATCCATTGAATAATGGGGTCTAGCTGCGACAACAACCCGGGACTCGTCCAGAATACGTTCTGGTTGTCGCCAGGTATGCAATTCTACTAGACTGTCCGTCCCAATTAAAAAATATAAATTTTCGGATGTCAGGTTCAGTTCCTTTTTAACCTGAAGTATCGTATCAATGGAATAAGAGATACCTTTTCGATCAATCTCCAATTCTGAAATTTCCAGGCCGGGATAGGGCTGAATGGCTAATCGAAGCATTGCCAACCGGTCTTTTGCAGAGCTAATTTTTACATCTGTTTTATGTGGGGCTAAAAAAGCAGGAATAAAGATGACACGATCATTATTCAGTTTTTTTCGGCATTGTTCGGCAATTGCCACATGCCCATTATGGGGGGGATCAAACGTACCGCCAAAAAGACAAGTTTTCATCGCCTCAGTTTTCTTTTTTCCTCACGGGCAATTTTACGCTGCTCTTTTTCATAGACACGGTTGAGACGGAACAGATACGTATTGATTTCATCACTGGAATCATATTTCTTGACCAGCTTCAGCATCTCCTGATATTGATCAAATTGCCGCAGCCGAATATAACAATGAGCCTTTTCTAAATGTGCAAATACCGCCCAATCGGTATCATAAAATTCTTCCAGCATTTTGTCCAGGTACAATATTGCTGAATCAAATTGTTCAAGTTTCCGATACAGTTTGCCGCTTTCGAAAACTTTTCGGGCCAGTTTATTTCGAATTTCCACGATCTTTCGTTCGGCCAGGAGGCGCAATTCACTGGCCGGATAAGTGTCGATAAAATCCTGAAAAGCCTGTAGTGCCCTCAGGCTGCTCTGCTGTTCCAACGGATACTTGGGAGACTGTTCAAAATAGGAAAGAGCAACCTGGTAATAAGCCTTTTCGGCCAGGGGACTGTAGCTGTAACGCTCAGTCAACTGCTGATATTCAGAAACCGCCAGCAAATATTCTTTCTTTTTAAAATAACATTCGCCCATGTAATATTGGGCATCATCAGCCAGATCGCCACCCGGTGAATTGAGAATCACCATATTAAAATTGTCAATGGCTTTTTCGTATCTCTTTTTATTAAATGCCGCTTCACCCCGCTGAAAAAATTCTGCCGGGTCCATTTTGAGGTTATTGGTTTTTGTTGAGCAAGCCATCGCCGCCAAAAGAACAAATAACCAGACTGCTACTATTTTTTTATCAACTATTACTGAACCCATTTTTCCCTTTATAAAATTCTAACGTACGGTCGCTAGCCATTATCAAAAAGCAATTGATAGTGACAAACCCCGAATTGGATTTTTAAAGCGAACATCCGTTACCAATCCCATATACCAGCTAACCTTGTTCGCCTCTTCGGATGAATAATTCTTGGCGGCAATCTGGGCGTGAAACGCACTGATCAAATGGTTAAACATAATGACTGTGGCAAAATTCGTTGCCATTTTCAGCGCATCATTGGATTCTTTGCGCTG
>CAZAKB010000234.1:0-3723 GCA_964485475.1 uncultured bacterium | reverse complement strand
CCCTAAATTACGCGCCGATGGAAAAACCGGTTAAAAAACATCAGGAAATTGAATTATCAATCACCGATCTGGCCTACGGTGGCGCCGGGCTCACCCATATCGACGATTTTGTTATCTTTGTAAAAAACGGTTTGCCGGGACAGAAAGTGAATGCCCGGATTATTAAAGTTAAATCCAGTTTTGCCGAAGCAAAAATCCTGAACATTATCGAACAAAGTCCGGAATTTCAACCGTCGCCCTGTGTTTATTTTGATCATTGCGGCGGCTGTACGCACCAGCATCTTGATTATAAAACACAAATTTACTACTTGCACCAGCAGGTTATTGATCTTTACCGTCATCTTGGCGGTTTTGGACCCGTTGAAGTACTGCCGCCCGTACCTTCACAAAGCATTTTTCGTTATCGAAATAAAATGGAGTTCGCATTTTCTGCAAAGCGCTGGCTGATTGACGATTTTGAAACCAACAAGCCGGAAAATTTTGCACTAGGATTGCGGGCCACTGGCAATTACTGGAAAGCCATCGACTTGGATGACTGTCTAATCGCTCCGGAAGAAACAGCGGTTGTTTTAGCAACCGTCCGTCAATTTGCATTGACCAATCAGCTCGCTGCATACAATCAGAAAAACCATACCGGATTTCTACGACACCTAGTCCTGCGTAAAGCCTATAATACCAATCAACTAATGATCAATATCGTCACCAACGATGACCAGTATGCGATTTTCCAGCCTCTAGTGAGTGAACTCAGAGTAAAGCTTGATAATCTCAGTTGTTTCGTCAATACCATTGCCCGGGGCTGGTCAGGAACAACGGTTGGCGAAAAACAACACACTCTTTTTGGCAACGATCATATTCTTGAAACTCTTGGTGATTTGACATTCAAAATATCCCCGGCCTCATTTTTCCAGACCAATACGGTGATGGCGGAAAAACTCTATGACATTGTCCGGGACTTCGCTGCAATTTCAGCAACGGATACGGTCTGGGATTTATACTGCGGTACCGGCAGTATTGCTCTCTATCTGGCCCGGAATGCTAAAGAGATCATCGGTTTTGAAATCGTAAATGACGCTGTCAAAGACGCCCGGATCAACGCACTACTGAACAACATTGAAAACACCCGCTTCATCGAAGGCGATCTGAATAAATTGTTTCTGAAAAATCCGGAGCTTCTTAACGATCTTCCCATGCCGGACATCCTGATCATCGATCCGCCTCGTGGAGGTATGCACCCGAAACTGGTGGATGTTGTGGCCCAGTTACGTCCCAAAACCATTGTCTATGTGTCCTGTAATCCAGCCACCCAGGTTCGGGACATTAAAATGCTGTTGGAACAAGTATCGTACACTATCGACAAAATTCAACCGGTTGATCTGTTCCCGCACACACCGCATATTGAAGTGGTGACAAAACTGTCGGCGGTTCGGTAACGAACAATTAGAAAGAAAAATAAATAATTTGAAACAAAACACTGAAATTTCCCCGGCCATAACTATTTCAGAAGAAATCGTCAATGGGGTTACACACGGCATCGGCGCCCTGCTGGCAATTGCCGGACTGGTTCTGCTCGTCGTTCAAGCCGCCCGTTATGGAAATGCCTGGCATATCGTTAGCTATTCAATTTTTGGCAGTACCATGGTCATCCTTTACCTGGCGTCAACATTATATCACAGTATTCAACACAAAAAAATAAAAGCATTTCTGAAAATCATTGATCACTCAGCAATATTTCTGCTCATCGCCGGTTCATATACGCCCTTTTTACTCGTGTTACTGCGCGGCGCCTGGGGCTGGACACTGTTTGGAATAATCTGGGGTCTTGCAATTACCGGAATCATCTTTAAAAGCATTTTTATCCATCGATTTCGCGTCCTGTCGGTTTTTATTTACATTGCTATGGGCTGGCTGGTCGTCATTGCCATGCCGCAGATTATTCATATCCTGAACCGAACATCTCTTGTCTTTCTGATTGTCGGCGGTCTCTCCTATACGCTGGGAACAGTGTTTTATATCTTTAAAAACATTCCTTTTGGACACGCCATCTGGCACCTGTTTGTACTGGGGGGAACAATCACTCACTTTTTCGCGGTATTGAACATTTTATAATTACATTTTTCAAAACTGTTAAATTTTATCATAGTTTCATCAGCTTCCTGTTGATTTCCTGCATCATAATATGTAATCTTTTGAACGATTAATAATTATCGACAAGAAGGAATTCCGATGAACGGTAACATCACGACTTCGATGAGACAAAAAATCGGTCTTCTGGCCGGAATTCCCCTGTTTTTACTGATTCTCCTTTTACCACTATCAAATACCCTCGAACCGTCTGCGCAACGCACTTTAGCCATAGCGGTTTTAATGGCCTGGTGGTGGATCACCGAAGCAATCCCCATTCCTGCAACCGCCCTGATTCCGATTCTGGCATTCCCGATCCTGAAGGTATTACCTATAAAAGAGGTTGTTCCATCCTATGGAGACAGCAATATCTTTCTGTTTATGGGAGGGTTTTTCCTGGCAATGGCTATTCAAAAATGGAATCTGCATCGCCGGATTGCACTTCACATTATCCGGATTGTCGGTTCGGGGCCGCACAAAATCATTCTCGGTTTTATGGTCGCCACCGCATTCTTGTCCATGTGGATTTCCAACACGGCAACCACGATGATGATGTTTCCCATTGGTATGGCGGTCGTTATCCAGATCAGTGGACTACTGGAAAACAGTGGAAATCTTGATCAAAAACAGCTTAAATCTTTCCAGATCGCCCTGATGCTAGGCATTGCTTATGCGGCCAGTATCGGCGGTATCGGTACCAAAATTGGCACCCCGCCCAATATTGTTTTTGCCGGCGCGGTTCGCACACTTTTCCCCGGGGCACCGGAAATCAGTTTTCTGCAATGGATGGGAGTCGGCTTTCCGCTGGTACTGATTTTTCTCCCAATCACCTGGCTGCTCCTAACACGAGTAATTCAACCAATAAATTTACCGGAGCTGCAAAACAGCAGTAACGTTATCGAAGACGAATGTAAAAAGTTAGGGAAAATGGAAACCGGCGAGTGCCTCGTTCTGCTGATATTCATTCTGACAGCGCTGGCCTGGATTTTTCGTAAAAATATCGAATTGGGTGCTTTTACGATCCCCGGCTGGTCCGACTTGCTGGGTATTGAAAACTATGTCAATGACGCTACTGTTGCGATTGGGTCTGCGATTTTGCTGTTTTTAATTCCGGTCAGCTTCAAAAAAAGAGAATTTCTGCTTGACTGGGAGTGGGCGATAAAAATCCCCTGGGGTATTCTCTTACTCTTTGGCGGCGGCATTGCATTAGCCAATGGATTCAAATGTTCCGGATTGGCCGAATGGATCGGTGAAAACCTGGGCTTATTTTCACATTTGCCGCTAATCTTTATGATTATGGCAACTTGCTTTCTATTGACATTTTTGACGGAACTGACTTCCAATACCGCCACAGCGGCGATCTTCATGCCTATTTTGGCAATGACCGCTATGGCAATGCACATTCATCCATATCTACTCATGATTCCCGCGACAATCTCTGCCTCTTGCGCGTTCATGTTGCCGGTAGCCACACCGCCCAATGCCATTATTTTCGGCTCCGGCTGTGTAACTATTCCGCAAATGGCAAAAAACGGATTAGCGTTGAACCTGATTGGAGTTTTTATTGTAACGTTGATAACGTATCTGATTGCCATTCCC